>NZ_JAALEH010000106.1:0-18322 GCF_011058195.1 Rhodococcus sp. 14C212
GAGGCGGGGCGTTCGGGTGGGTCGATTCGTCGACCCGGGTTCCACGAACCGCCGGCAGGGGGCGGGTCGTGGCAGCTGAGGGGTAACGACGACGGTCGTGCACCTGTCGTCTATCTTTACGGTACCTGGTACCGAAAATCAAGGCCGCGGCGGAGGGACCTGAGCGCGATGACCACGAGCAGACGCGGGCGTCCTCCGGCCTCGTCCCGTGCGCGGGTCGAGGCCGCGGCGTTCGACCTGTTTCTCGATCGTGGGTACGCCGCGACCGGGCTCGCGGACATCGCCGCCGCCGCCGGGATCAGCAAGACCACGTTCTTCCGGTACTACCCCACCAAGGGAGCGCTCATCTGGGCCGCCTTCGAGGAGCACACCCGCTACCTGCAGCGGGTGCTCGCGCGGGCTCCGGAGGACGTGCCGGTGATGGAGGTGGTGCGGGCGGGTGTGGTGGAGGCGGTGGCGGCCGGCATCGACGAGGAGGGTGTCTGGAGCAAACGGTTTCGGATCCTCGAGGCCTCGGACGAGTTGCAGGCCGAGGGGGCGCAGCGGTGGCTCACCTGGGCCGAGGTCGTCGCGACGTTCGTTGCCGGGCGTATCGGGGATCGTCCGGCGGCGGTGGTGCCGGCGAGTATCGGTGGGGCGGTGCAGGCGGCGGTTCTTGCCGTCGTGCGCGAATGGATGAGGCGTCCCGCGTCCCGCGGTGAGCTGCCGGCGGAGCTCGGGGCAGCGTTGGCCCCGTTGTGTCGAAGTCTGCAGGGCTGGCTCGAGGAGCTCTGACATGGGCGGTTCCGGCCCACGGGGGTCAGGGGGGGCGGTCCCTGCCGCGGAGGATGCCTCGCAGGCGCAGGCGGCGGAGCCGGTCGGGAGGATGCGGTCCTCGGGGTAGAGCGGCGGGATGGGCGCGGTGCCGCCCTTTTCCTCGATGGTCCATGGTGCTGTCGGGTCTTCCTGACGAGGGAAGATCCCTCGGCGTGGTCCGTGCAGAGGCTGGGAACTGTCTTACGGGGGTGCGGGGCGTCGGGAGTGCCTGGCACAGCTGCCTCCGTCTTCTTCGGGCCCGTCAGGTATTTCTGACGAAGACGATCATTCGGGGTGTGGGGTTGCCGAGTGTGTGGGGGTGTCTTGCGGGTGGTGTCGGGGTACCTGACACGCATGCCGCTCCGGGTGTGCTGCGCTGACCGGCCGCGACGGTGAGGACCCGGCGGGGGGCCCGAAGGCCGCCCCGCCGCGGGTGGGGTGAAGCTGGGAGGACTCGTCAGCGGAGTCCGAAGGAGTTTCCGATGATGTCGCGTTGGATCTCGTTGGTGCCGCCGTAGATCGTGGCACCGAGGGAGGCACGCACGTGCTGGACCATGTCGAACTCGGTGCAATAGCCGTAGCCACCCATCATCTGCATTCCCTCCAGGGCCATGTTCTTGGCGACCTCCGTGGCCTTGAGCTTGGCCATGGAGGACGCGCGCGCGAGTTCGTCGGCCTGCTTGGGGTCGTCTGCCTGTTGCGCCACGTTGTAGACGAGCAGTCGCGTGCACTCGATCTCGGTCGCGAGATCCGCGATCCGGTGTTTGAGCGCCTGGAACGAACCCACCCGGCGACCGAACTGCATGCGCTCGGAGACGAAGGCGAGACAGTCGTCGAACGCGCGCTCGGCGGTCCCGAGCATCTGCGCGGCGAGAATCAGCCGTTCGGTGGCCAGACCCGGCATGAGCTGAGCCCAGCCCTGACCGATCTCGCCGACGACCGAGTCGGCGGGGAGCACACAGTCGGCGAAGTAGAGGTCGTTGACCTCCGTGCCGTTGAGGGTGTCGATGCCCTTGATCGTCAGTCCCGGGGTGTTCGCCGGCACGTGGAACATCGTCAGTCCCCGATGCTTCTTCTCGCCGCGCTCGGTCCGCGCGACCAGCAGAATGCTGTCCGCGAGATGAGCATTGGTGCACCACGTCTTCTGGCCGTTGATCAGCCAACCGTCCGCGGTGCGCTCCGCGCGGCACGTCAGTGCGGCGACGTCGGAGCCGGCTTCGGGTTCGGACATCGCGATCGACAGTGCCGCGCCCTCCGCGAGCCGGGACAGCACCGTGGTCTTGAGATCCTCGTTCGCGAACTTGGTGTAGATGCCGGCCGTGATGAGCGTCGTGCCGTGCCATGGGACCGGGGCCATGCCGCGCGCGAGCTCCTCGAGGAGCACACACAGGTCGACGTGATTTCCGCCGGCGCCCCCGTACTCCTCGGGGACGTTGATCGCGGCCCAGCCGAGTTCGGCGATTCTGCGGTTGAGTTCGAGGCTGTGTCCTTCCCGGCCGCAGTCGGTGAGTTTGTCGCGTTGTTCGCGCGTACCCACCTCGCGGCGGCAGAACTCGCGGACGGCCGCCGCGAACTCGCGTTGCTCCTCGCTGAGCATCACAGTCATGAAAATCTCCTGATCGTTCGGATGGGTGCTGCTCAGACGGGATCGCCCACGCGGATCCGGGTGTCGCGGGACTCGTCGGCACGGTCGTCGTCGGCCACCGTGTCGGAGGTGAAGTGGCGCCGCATGGAGGCCGCGGCGACGAACGAGATGACGGCGGTGACGACGAGAATCGCGGCGAGGGGCCACCAGTGCTTCGTCCCGTCCGTGGGGACGAGAGCGGCCGCCACGAGCGGTGTGGGAGCGGCCCACGCGACACCGGAGAACGCGCTGCACAGGGCGACGCCGCTGTAGCGAACCTCGGTGGGGAACAGGTTGGCGGTCATGCTCGAGACCACCGCGTAGGTGGTGGCGTGGCCGAGGACGAGGGCTCCCGAGAAGGCGAGGATCATCAGACCCATGTTGCCGGTATTGAACAAGGCGAACAGCGGGAACGCGAAAGCGCCGGTGAACACCACACCGCCGACGAAGACCGTCCAGGCGGACAGCCGGTCGCAGAGGATGCCGACGCCGACCATCGCGAAGAGATCGATCGTCGCCGCGATGAGCAGGATCATCAGGGTGTCGCTCTTGGCGAAACCGTGGATGTTCGTCGCCATCGTGAGCATGTAGGTGGTGATCAGGTAGAACAGCACGATCACGCTGGCCTGCAGGCCGATACCGGCAAGCACTCGGCTCGGCATCGTGCGCAGGACGGTGGCGACGGGGTTCTTCGTGACGGTGCCGGTCTCCTTCACCTCGGCGAACTCGCTCGATTCCTCGACACCGAGCCGGATAGCGAGGCCGATGAGAACGAGGACGAAACCGGCGAGGAAGGGGATCCGCCATCCCCACGACATCAGCTGGTCGTTGGGCATCCGGGCGACGAAGTACATCACCACTGTGGCGAGTACCAGCGCGAGCGGGCTCGCGATCTGCGGCGCGGAGCCATAAAAGCGTTCGCGGGTCTTCGGCGCGTTCTCGACACTCATGAGAACGGCGCCGCCCCACTCGCCGCCCACGGCGACGCCCTGCAGGAACCGGAGCGCGGTGAGCATGATCGGTGCCCAGATGCCGATCTGCTCCCAGGTCGGCAGCAGGCCGATGAGTCCGGTGGCGGCACCCATCACCGTGAGGGTGGTGATCAGCGTCGTGCGCCGACCGAGGCGGTCTCCGAGATGACCGAAGACGAACGCGCCCACCGGGCGGGCGAGGAACGCGACACCGAGGGTCGCGAAGGAGGCGAGGATGCCGACGTTCGACCCCAACTCGGGGAAGAAGATCGTCGAGAAGACGAGCGTGGCGGCCGTGGCGTAGATGAAGAAGTCGAACCACTCGACTGTGGTGCCCACGAGGCTGGCGAGAAACGCTCGTTTTTGTTGCTTGGTTCCGAAACTGGAAGCGGCGTGTGGGGTCATCTGAGTCCCTTTCGGCGGAACTACGTGTGGGGCGGGGGATTTCCTTCGGTAGAACCGGACGGCGGGTGAGCGATCAGAAGCTCGCGTGACCGCCGGAGAGCACACCCGTGGTATCGATCCGGGCGTCGAAGTCGACCTCGGTGCCGGAAGCCTGCGCGCGGACGGCGAGGGTGGCGTCGGGGAGAACCGGAGCCGCGAACCGGGCGCGGAGTTCCCGCAGTTCCCACGGCTCGGCTCCGGCGGCGCCGGCAACGGTGCGCGCCGCGATACCCAGTGTGCACAGTCCGTGCAGGATGGGACGCTCGAAACCGTAGCTCGAAGAGACCGCGGGATCGATGTGGACGGGGTGCAGATCACCGGTGAGCCGGTACAGGGCCGGCAGGTTCGCCGCGATGTGGACGTCCTCGCGGAACGGCGCGTCCTCGAGATCGACCCGGGGCGACGACGGTGTGCGTTCACCGCCCCAGCCTCCCGAGCCCGGCAGGTGGATCGCGTAAATCGCGGTGAACTGCTCGCACGCGACCGCGACGTCGATCGTTGCGGCGGATCCCTTGTCCCACACGTCGGCGACGCGCGCGTGCATCTCGAGCTTGCCGGAACGAGGCAGGGACCTGTGGACCGTCAGCTGCTGCGCGGCGTGCAGCGACTTCAGACGGTCGTAGGCACCGAGGGAACCGGCATCCTCGACGGCCCACAATCCGAGCCCGAGTCCGAAGGTGGGCAGCACATGCAGGTCCCGCTCGTACACCAGCGACAGCTGGTCGGGACGGGCACCGACGCACAACGCGTAGAGGATGGCGTCGGATTCGTCGTACGACACGACGCGGGTACCGAGATCATGACCTTTCAGCGCAGCGACAGCGTTCACCGGAATGCTCCGATCTTCGTGACGGCCTGCCCGAGGACCAACGTGTGGACCTCGTTCGTGCCCTCGTAGGTGTAGACGGACTCGAGATTGTTCATGTGCCGGATCACGGGATACTCCAACGTGATTCCGCTCGCGCCGAGCATGCCGCGGGCTTCGCGCGCCACATGCAGGGCCTGGGCGACGTTGTCCTTCTTGCCGAAGCTGATCTGGGCCGGCGTGAGGTTACCGGCGTCCTTGAGCTTGCCGAGGTGGATGGCGAGCAGATGGGCACGGTTGACGCGGATCAGCATGTCGGCGAGCTTGCCCTGGGTGAGCTGGAAACCGGCGAGCGGCTTGCCGAACTGGGTGCGCTGCAGGGTGTAGTCGAGCGCCGCCTCGTAGCAGTCGCGAGCCGCGCCGACAGCGCCGAACAGGATTCCGAAGCGGGCCTCGTTGAGGCAGGAGAGAGGACCCTTGATCCCGACGACGCCGGGAAGCGCCGCGCTGCCGGGCAGACGGACGTTGTCGAGGACGATCTCGGCGGTGATCGAGGCGCGGAGCGACAGCTTCTTCTCGATCTTGCGGGCCTGATAGCCCTCGGTCCTGGTGTCGACGACGAAGCCGCGGATGCCCTCGTCGGTCTGTGCCCAGATGACGGCGACGTCGGCGATGCTGCCGTTGGTGATCCACATCTTGGTGCCGTTGAGGATCCAGTCGTCGCCGTCGCGGCGGGCGGTGGTGCGCATGCTCGACGGGTCGCTGCCCGAATCGGGTTCGGTCAGGCCGAAGCAGCCGATGGCCTCGCCTGCCGCCATGCGCGGCAGCCATTCCTGCTTCTGCTCCTCGGATCCGAACTTCCAGATCGGGAACATGGCCAGCGAACCCTGCACGGAGACGAAGCTGCGGGCGCCGCTGTCGCCGGCTTCGAGTTCGAGGCAGGCCGATCCGTATGCGACGGCGCTCATGCCGGCGCAACCGTAGCCCTCGAGGTGCATGCCGAGCATGCCGAGCTTGCCGAATTCGAGTGCCATCTCCTTCGGGAACTCGTGGTTCTCGAACCACTCACCGACGTTCGGCTTGATCTTCTCGTTCACGAGCTGGCGGACGGTGTGCGCGACCATTCGCTCCTCCTCGCTCAGCAGTTGCTCGAGCGCGAGGAAGTCCTGCGGGTCGGGAGTGAGCGTGGTGTTCGTCATGGGCTTCTTTCCAGAAGTAGGGTCGGCAGAATTCACGCGCCGTGCCGCGCGGAGGCGGCGGCCACGGCGGCATGCCGTGCAGGACTGTCCATCAATCGGATCCGTGTTTCGTGCCATTCGACGTCGTCGTAGCGATCCTCGTCGAGGCGGTGGAGCAGGAATCGGGTCGCGGCGAGGGCGTCCCGGGGAAGGCCGACGAGTCGCTCGGCAAGTGCCAGTCCGTCTTCACGGGGATCGCCGTCGGCCGTGTGGGTGACCAATCCGCTGCGCAGGGCGTCGTCGGCGTCGAACCGGTCGGCGAGGACCAGCAGCCGGGTGATCGTCGTGCGCGGGAGCACCGAGTGGATCCGCCGAATGGTTTCCGGGTTGTAGAGCAGGCCGAGCTCGACCGCCGGAACCCGGAACCACGCCTCGGTCCCGGCGATCCGGACGTCGCACGAGGTGGCCAGTTCGACACCTGCGCCGACGCACGGGCCGTCCACGACCGCGATCACGGGGACCGCGCTGTTGCGGATCGCCGAGCACGCATTCTCGAGATCACGGTCGTAGTCGAGGTCGGCGGACGTGCCCGTCAGATCGGCGAAGTCCGCACCGGCGCAGAACACCGGGCCGGAATTCGTCAGCACCACGGCGCGGACGTCCTCCGGGAGGCCCGTGATGACCTGACGGAGTTCACCGAGCAGCTCACGCGACAGCGCGTTCCCTCGCTCCGCGCGATCGAGTACGACCTCGAGCACGTTCCCGTGACGACGGCAGTCGAGCCCGGTGGTCACGGTACGGGCTCCGGTTCCGGGACCTTCGCGTCGGCCCAGCGTTCACGCACCGGTGCGTAGTCGAAAGCGAGTGCCACTTCGAGGGATTCGGCGAGGTTCAGCAGTTCTGCGTCGCGTCCCCGAGCCGTCACCAACTGTGCGCCGATCGGTAGTCCGTCGTGGATACCTGCCGGAAGCGAAATCGCCGGCGTGGCTGCCACATTGAATGGTGACGTGAACGGGAAGGCACCCCACAACCAGTCCACTTTCTCGCCGTCGATGGTCTTCGGGCGCTGGTCGTGCGGGAACGCGACCGTGGCCACCGTCGGGGTGAGGATCGCATCGAAGCGGTGGAGGAAGCTGTCGATGCGACGCCGGAAGTCCGTCAAGGACTCGCGTGCGCTGGCAACTTCCGCGCTGCTCAGTCGCGATGCCGCACACAGGCTCGCGTGTTCGTAGGGAGTGAGCAGCTCCGGACGGTCGAGCAGGTGGGCACGTTCGCGGAGTTCGTCGTCGAGCACGAGGGGGCCGAAGATCTCGTTCCAGCCCTGGATCGGCACGTGCGTCTCGATCACCTCGTGGCCGAGCTCCGACAAGGTGGAGGCCACGGCGTCGAGTGTGCGGGCGACGGCGGAATCGACGGGTCGTCCGTCCGGACGGGGCGAGTACGCGATCCGGCGCGGTGCTGTCGCAGCGCGCTCGAACCTCGTCTCGGCGAGAACCTCCACCATGATCCGAGCATCGTCCACCGTCCAGGCGAGCGGTCCGGCAGTGACGAAGTCCGTCATCGCGCGGAATCCGCGCTCGTCGGGGCACAGTCCCGTGGTGGGTTTGTAGCCGACGAGTCCGCTGAAGGCGGCGGGAATCCGGATGGACCCCCCGCCGTCCGAACCGAGTGCGATCGTGGCGAGGCCGGCGCCGACCGATGCTGCCGCACCCCCGCTCGAGCCGCCCGGGGTCCGGGAGGGATCCCACGGATTGCCGGTCTCGGGTCCGAGCAGATTGTCGCTGGTGGCCGATTGGCAGAACTCGGGAACGCTCGTCTTGCCCGGCATCACCGATCCCGCGGCGCGCAGGCGCGCGACGGCCCCGGAGTCCGATCGGGCGATACGGCCACGCTGGGTCAGCGATCCGAGGCTGGTCTCGGTGTCGGCGAGGTGGAAGGCGTCCTTGATGGACACCGGGACCCCGAGCAGGGGTGCACGCTCCCCACGGCGGTAGCGTTCGGCCGCCACGGTGGCCTGCAGACGTGCCAGGTCGGCGGTGACCGTCACGTAGGCGCGTAGCTGGGGGTCGAGCTGTTCGATTCGCGCGAGCACCTGCTCGGTCACGTCGATCGGGTTCAGGTCGCCGCGTGCGTAGGCGTCGGTCAGTTCCCTGATGGGCAGGTGCAACGGGTTGTCAGCCATGCGGGTGCACTCCGCCGCTGATGCCGTAGACCTCACCGGTGACGTAGCCGGCGTCGGGTCCGACGAGGAACGAGACCAGACCGGCGACGTCCTCGGGGCGGCCGACGCGTCCGACGAGGGAGCGGTTTTCCGCGTAACCGGAGAAGAACTCGTCCGGGTAGATCTTGCGGAGGAAGTCGTTGTAGATGAGGCCCGGGGTGATGGCATTGACCCGGATGCCGTGCTTGCCGTTCTCCGCGGCGGCGACGCGCGTCAGAGCCAGGACACCGGCCTTCGCGGCGGAATAGGCGGCCCCGTGCTCGGTGCTGGTCTCGTACGCGGCGATCGAGCTGATGTTGACGATGGCGCCGGAGTTGTTTTGCTGCATCACCGGAAGCGCGTACCGCATGGTGTAGAAGGTGCCGTTCAGATCGACATCGAGGCAACGCTTCCAGGTGTCCGAGGACATCTCGGCGACGGGTTCGATCTTGCTCCAGCCGGCGTTGTTGACGAGAACGTCGAGTCGTCCCTTCTTCGAGGCGATCTCGGATACGACGGTTTCGACCCGGGATTCGTCGGTGACGTCGAGGATGTGGTGGTCGAAGTCGCGTCCGTACTCGGCGGTGAGTTTCGAGGCGAGTTCCTGGCAGCGGCGCTCGTGGATGTCGGTGACCACGACGTCGAAGCCGTCGGAGGCGAGGCGGGCGGCGATCGCGGCGCCAATCCCTGCGCCCGCGGCGGCGGTGACGAGGGCGGTGGGGCGTTCTTGCATCATGGAGCCTTTCGAAGATGCTGAGAATTCGGAAGTTCGGGTGTGGGCCGGCTGGTCAGGAACCGAGGATGTGGCGGAGCGCGTCGATCGATTGTTCGGGTTGATCGACGAGCATCAGGTGTCCCGCGCCGGAGATTTCAAAGTAGCGGGCGTGCTCGATGGCGTTCAGGATGATCTCCGCGGCCTTCTTCGGGCAGAAGGTGTCGTGGTCTGCTCCGACGATCGTGACCGGCACGTCGGGGCCGATCTTCGACAGTTCGGGGGTGAGCGGCGACTCGACCAGGGCCGCCATCGCGGTGGAGGCGTTGATGTAGCCCTGCCCGTCACCGACGGCCTCGAGCCGGTAGGCCGTGACGGCATCGACATCGGAGGCAGGATTGTGCAGGGCGGCTGCGGTGTCGGCGTGCAGTGCTGCCTTCTGCTCTGCGCGGTCGGTGCCGCGGAACAGGTCGATGCGTCCGGCGTAGAAGGCGGCTGCGCCACGGCCCACGACACTCGACGTGCCGAGGGCGACGACCTCGGTCACCAGGTCGGGTCGTTCCGCCGCTACCGACAGGACGACGGTGCCACCGAGGGAGAACCCGACGCAGATCGCGGGACCGCTGACCTGCTCGAGGAAGGCGATCAGGTCGTCACGCAGCTGCGCGAGAGTCCCGGCGGGGGACCCGACGGTCGTGCGGCCGTGTCCTCGGAGGTCGTAGGCGTAGGTGGTGACGCCGAGGTCGGCTTCCTGCACGGCGCGCCAGCTGTGGTGGTCCTCGGCGAGCCCGTGGATCAGGACGACTGCGGGGCCGTGGCCGGCCCGCCTGTAGGTCACGTCGATGTCTTGTAGTGTGACGGTCTGCGTCGTCGCGTTGTCGATACTCGCGGTCATAATGTCTCCTGACGAAATCGATTCTCTGAGAACATTCTTGCGGATCTTTCCGGCGGGGGTCTCGGGCATCGTCGACACGATGCGGATCGACTCCGGCCACAGTCTGCGGGGGACGCCGCGGTGGGACAGCCAGTCGATCAGTTCGCCGAAGCCAGGAGCGTCACCAAGCGGTTGGATGACGGCGCAGATCCGCTCGCCGAGTCGGTCGTCGGGACTGCCCACAACTGCCACTCGGGAGATCTGCGGGTGTCCGGAGAGGACGTTCTCGATCTCGACGGGGGAGATGTTGACTCCGCCGCGAATGATGAGGTCCTTCAGACGGCCCGTCAGACGCAGGTAGCTGTCGTCGTCGACGATTCCGGTGTCACCGGTTCGGAACCAGCCGTCCGCGGTGAAGGAGTCGCGGTAGAGCTCGTCCTGACCGATGTATCCGAGGAAGAGCGACGGGGTCCGCATGACGATCTCACCGTCCGTCCCGCGTGAGGTGATCGCGCCGCGGTCGTCGATCGTCTCGAGGATGACACCGGGCATCACCTTTCCGCAGGTACGGGCAACGAGATCGACGGAATCGTCCGGCAGGCTCGAAGTCGCCCCGCCCTCGCTCATCGCCCAGATCGCCGCGATCCGGGTGTCGGGCATCTGCTCCTGTGCCTGTTCGATGAGGCTGGGTGCGACGGGCGCGCCACCGCACAGGAAGATCCGCATTCCGGCGAGTTTGGGAGTCGGAGATTCCCATTCAGCGTCCACGACGTCCTTGAGGAAAGGCGTAGCGGCCACGGTGATCTCGCAACCGTGCCGCTCGACCAGCTCGAGGGCGCGCCGCGGATCCCAAGCATCTTGCAGGACGAGCGCGGCACCTGTCATCAGCGACATTCGCGCGCCGTGCCAGAAGCCGGTGCTGTGGCCGAGAGGCGAGGGCATGAAGATCGGACGCTCGCCGGAGACCTCGTAGCGGTCAATGACCATCCGGTTGTAGGCGCTCAGGCTCGACTCGGAGTGGGCGATGGCCTTCGACTGTCCGGTGGTGCTCGAGGAGAACAGCACGTGGGCAAGGCCCTCCGGATAGACGGGAACCGTGGCCGGCGGACCGTCGAAGGTGCGCCAGGTACGAGTGCCGTCGGTGCCGTCCACGAGCAGGACGTGCACCTCGTGTCCGAGTTCTTCCGCCAGCACCGCGGATTCGGTGGCGAAATCGCGTCCGCGGTGGGAACGGGGGAGTACAACGGCCTTGGCGCCGACGAGCTGCGCGGTGTAGGCGATGGACTTCGGGTCGGTCGTCACCGGGAGGGTCGCCGGAATCAGCGCGCCTCGGACGACTCCGAGATAGCAGGCCATCCACTCCGTCCAGTTGGGCATGCAGACGATGACCAGGTCGCCGGCGGCCAATCCGTGGGCGGCAAGTTCTCGTTCGATGTCGCCTGCGAGGTTCCACAGTTCGGCGCGGGTGAGGGTGTGGCCCCGGTCGTCGCTGACCGCGACGGGGTGCGGGTCACACTCGAGGTGTCCGAGGAACAGGTCGAGGGGAGTCCGGGCGCCAGCGCCGGGCGGGCGCTCGCCGGGTACGGCGGGCGCAAGGATGCTTGCACGGGAATTCACGAAGACTCCGTTTCGGTGGAAGCCGGATGCAGAAGGCGCGGCACGAGAGGCAGTCGCGGCGTCGTTGGAACAATTCTGTGGGGTAACATGGCTCACGTCAAGAGAGTGACGTCGCTTTTTTGTAAACACTTCTGACGGGCGTGTTAAGCGGTTACGATGCCCGCAACGACAGGAGGGACATGCCGCACCTACCGAACACCACCAAGGGGCGTCGCACCCGCACCAAACTGCTGGAAGCAGCACGCTCGGTCTTCGCCCGCGTCGGATACGTCGGCGCCACCATGAGTGGCGTGGCGACGGAAGCGGGGATGTCGCTTGGGGGGCTGTACAGGTACTTCAGCGACAAGGAGGACTTGTTCGCCGCGCTGATCGCCGACACTCACGACGACTTGTTCCGTGCCAGCGGCGCGACCGAGCACCGCATCGAGGACGATCCGTACCAGGCGCTGCTCGAGGCGAATACCGGATATCTGACGCACTACTACGACAACCGCGACATCATGCGCACGCTGGTCGAAGCAGCCAGCGTCGATCCGCGGTTCCGGGAATTCTGGTGGCAGATGCGCAACCGGCACGTCGATCGCTTCACCACCGTCCTGAGGCTCAAATGCGGGATGGAGGCGGTCGACGGCATCGATGTCAGGGGCATGGTCGAAGCCGTCGCGTGCATGGTGGAGCAGTCGGCGTATGTTTGGTACGCGCAGGAGGAACTACAGCGGGCACCCATGCCGCTCGACCAGGCCGCGCAGATCGTGACGCGCATCTGGCACGCCGCCTTCTTCGGAAATCGTCGCTGACGTGCCATCGACACGGCGGCATCGGCCGTCGGACGATGAATCCCTTCCGGGCCGCGGGCTCACGTGCCCGCGGGCTGGGCGTCGTGGTGTCGAAAGGAGTCCGCTACACGCGTTGACAGGTCGGCAGCCATCGCTACGTTTCTTCATATTACCGTCTGTTTCACTTCGGTGATCGACGTCCACGACTCTCCGAAGTCCTCCACGCACACCACCCGGAGGAATCTTCATGTCCGACACCCTTCACCACGCCGGAGAGCGCGCTCGCGTTCTACGTCGGTTTCCGGTTGATGGCCGCCCGCCCGTCGCGCCTTCCGACCTTTCGGCGACATCGTCGAAAACAAGCCCCACTACTGCAACGACAGTTTGTGATGTCGACGTTTGTGGTGGCTGACGCGGGCTCTGGTCTGGCTGACGCGGCGCCAGTTCGACCAGCGCCACACGTGGAGGAGAGCATGCCTCACCGGGCACGCGACACCATTGAATAAACGCCGAATCTCGTTGGTCGTCAGCCGAATCAACTGTCCGGGGCCGGTTGAAAATCCCCCTTTCGGGTGCCTCGATGCAGGATCGTCAGGAACGCGGCCGCGGCCATGGACAGGGTGATGTGCCGGTACCAGGCGGTGTA
The DNA here is from genome assembly GCF_011058195.1 of Rhodococcus sp. 14C212. Taxonomy (NCBI): domain Bacteria; kingdom Bacillati; phylum Actinomycetota; class Actinomycetes; order Mycobacteriales; family Nocardiaceae; genus Rhodococcus; species Rhodococcus sp. 14C212. The sequence goes on from NZ_JAALEH010000106.1 coordinate 12,643, forward strand.
CCCGCGGACCAGGTAGTGGCCGAGTCCGGTCTCGTTCTCGGCGGTCTGGAAGCATTCCTCGATCGCCCAGCGGCCGCCGGCGACTCGCACCAGTTCGGCGAGCGGGGTGTCGGCGGGTCCGTAGCAGATGGCACGGTGGGGAACTGCTCGGCGTCTTCCTCGTCGACCTCGATCTCGGTCGTCTCGGCGACCAGGTCCGGGCTCGGCCGAAACGCCGCCACGACCTCCAGATAGCAGACCGGACGCGACTGCCCGACGTAGAGGGTGCGCCGGTTGCCGTCCGGATCGTCCCACCGGCCGGTGAACCGACCTTTCTCGGCGTACTCCCACTTCCGTCCGTCCCCACGGACAGGGAGCGAACCCGACCCGATGCACCTCGGTACCCCGGCGCGGGCGGCCGCGCAGCGATCCGTGCGGCGTCTCGATGACCTGGTGTGGGGGATCGCTCATCCGACGGCGGCGAACTGACGGGCCGCGGCCGACACCTGCGGGCCGACGTCGGCGAGCTCGCCTTCGCGCAGCAGCAGCGCCGGCGCCCGGTCGTCGAGGATCGGATTCAAGCCCTGGAACCAGGCTTGGGCCACCATGGGGCTGTCGCAGTCGCAGATCAGCCGGGCCGCGCGGTAGGCCACCCGCAGCCGCGCGAGGTCGGTGTCGCTGCCGACCGCGCGGGTGCCCTCGGCCCATTGCCGCACCGCGCGGGTTTCGGGGCCCCGGCCCAGGTGGGCGACGAGCCGGGCGCCGAGCAGCTCCCGCAGCGCGGTCACCGGCTCCACCGGGCTCATCCGCGCGGCCTGGTGGTAGGCGAGCAGATCGGGACGCTGAGGCGCTGTCGTCATCTCGACCACCCCCTCATCACAGGAGAGATCACCCCCTCCCCATCGCATGGGGAACAATCCGGTCCCACCCTCGGCGACGCTCGCACCACGCGTCAGGTGTGTCTGACGCAACGGTGTCTGTCGTAGGCGCGGGCCGCAGTTCCGGTGCCGTCTCCGATATTTTCCAGAGGAACGACAAGACTCGATGGACCGAAGGCGGCCTTGTCGGCCGGATGCCAGCCAGCGTCCTCACCCACCCGGCAGGACCGTGAGTGCTACCAGCCCGGTCCTCGTCCTTCCGTATGGGTACCCATGACCCATAGGGGTTGTAGCGAAGGAGCGAACGCCGACCAGGGAACGCTCCGTCGACCACCTAAGCGCGGACCGCGGCGGTCGCCGGGCTCCGGGGCAGCCCCCGGCGTCAGAACGAGGTGTCCTTCTTGCCGATGCTGACCGGGTATTCCTCCGCCTCGGGTTCGGCGGTGTAGGAGAGCACCTCCCCGACGTGTCGGCGCGGCACGTCGAGCACCTCGTCGGGGGTGGCGGAGAAGAACTCCCGCCGAGGGTTGACCGTGTTGACCCGGCGCTCGGCGAACGCCTGGTGCAGCGTGCTTTCCACCGTGACGGCGTCGTCGGCGAAGAACAAGGCGTGCACATCGAACCGGAACGGCACCGACGCATCACCGAGCTCGCGCACCCGGTTCATCGGGTCGAGCCGGCGGGTCATGCCGATCTTGACCATGCTGATCCCGAACGCACCGATGTTGGAGATGACGTAGACGAACCCGGCCCGGATGTTCGCCGCCCGATAGTCCACGTCGTCGAGCGCGCGTCGGACCTCGGCCAGCTTGGCGCGCAGCCGCTCGGCACCGGCGCTGTCCTCGGCCATCTCGTTTCGTTCGCCCTGGAGCGGAATGTTCCGGTGGGTAATCGACGCTCCGGCACCGCGGCAAGTTCATCACCGCCATGAGCGGTGCAACCCACGCGTTCTACGCGACGGTGGTGCAGCTGCTGCGCGAATGGGTACTCACCGGCCCCACACCGCCGGAGAAGACGGACACCGAAGGCGAATAATATCGAGGCTCAACGGATCGCATTGGTGCGGCAGCCCGGGCCGGGGCGGTGGAGGCCGCCGAGCGTCTTCGTGGGGTGATCCTGGAAAGAGGGGGGCGTCGCTGACGTCGCCCGGCCGCCGTTGCGGTTGTTTCGTTTGTTGCGTATATTTCGTTTAGGAGGTGCGTGATGTCCGCAGCACATGATCAGCCGACCGTTGTCGAGCAGGAGCAGGCCCGTCAAGCACTGCAGTTGCTTCGTGATGTCGATCCGGCGGGGGAGACCCTGGATGTGACCGTGGCCGGTACCTCGGAGTGGGTGCATCTTCCTCGTGCGGCACTCGATCCGATCCGCGAGGTGTTGGCTAATATGGCCGCGGGGCAGGGGGTCACCGTCGTCCCGGCGCACGCGGAGCTGACGACCCAGCAGGCCGCGCAGATGCTCAATGTCTCGCGCCCGCATGTGATCAAGCTCCTCGACGAGGGGCGCATCGAGTACCGGATGGTCGGCCGGCATCGCCGGATCCTTGCATCCTCTCTGCTCGCCTACCAGCGGACGCAGCTGGGGAGCTCGCGTGCCGCCGCGGACGAGCTGGCGGCCCTGACGGAAGACCTCGGGCTGTACTGACGTGACCTTCACCGTGCTCTATGACGCGAATGTGCTGTACCCGAATGTTTTACGAGACGTGCTGATCCGGCTCGCGCAGACCGGCCTGGTGCATGCTCGGTGGGACGGATCGCATCCTCCGGCGAGACGTTCGAGAACCTGGCCGAAAATCGCCCGGACCTCCCGGCAGCGACGTTGACGAAGCTGCGGGAACTGATGAACAGGGCGGTACCGGACTGCCTGGTCACCGGCTACGAGACCCTCATTCCCGCACTCATGCTGCCGGATGAGGACGACCGGCATGTGCTCGCCGCGGCGATCCGCGCCGGCGCACAGGTCATCGTCACCGCGAATCTGCGGGACTTCCCCGACTCGAAGCTCGCGCACTTCGGCATCGAGGCAAAGCATCCGGACGAGTTCGTGATGGGTCTGTTCCACCTCGACGGGGTGCGGGTCCATCAGGCGGTCAGTGCGACGGCCGCGGCCTGGCGTCATCCACCCGGGACCCCGGCTGATGTGTGTGACCGCCTTGCGGCTGCGGGGCTCCCTATTTCCGCGGCCGCCCTCCGTCGCTGAGCAAGGTAGGGAACCGCGGGTAACTCTGCATGGTGTGGTTGCTCGTCTGAGGTCTGGGGGGTTGCGGCCGCGAGATCACCGACCCCGCCACCGGCGCACTCGTGGGCCGGGTCGCCGAACCGGGCGTCGCCGAACTGAACACAGCGGTGGCGGCGGCAAAGGCCGCCCGGCCGGACTGGGCCGCTCGCGGCCACGACGAGCGCCGGGCGCTGTTGAACCGGGCCGCCGACGCCGCCGAGGCGAACACCGAAGCGCTGGCGGTGACGGTCGCGCGGGGATGCGCTTGTTGCGGGTGTGCAGGTCTCAGTGGGTGAGGTAGCGCAGCATCACCACGGTGTCGAAGTGCTTGGTTTCGACCAGTCGGAGCGGCAGGTGTTGGTCCAGTGGCGGGAAGAGCGGGGTGCCGCCGCCGAGCACGACCGGGGAGAGGAACAGTTGGTACTCGTCGATGAGCCCGTGGGGGATCGGTGAGGCCGCCAGGCCCGCGCCGCCGACCTCCATGACCCCGTCGCCTGCGGTTTTGAGTCGGCGCACCACGGCGACTGCGTTCTCTCGGATCAGCGTGCTGTTCCAGTGGACCTCGGGGAGTGTCCGGGAGAAGACGACCTTGGGTTTGTGTGTCCAGAGCTGAGCGAATTCGCGTTCGACGCGCGGCGCGTCGTCGGGCACGTGCGGCCAGTACTCGGCCATCAGCTCGTAGAGTCGGCGCCCGTGCAGCGAGATCTCGATCTGGCGGTATCGGTCGTTGTGGAACTGGTGTAGTTCCTCGTCGGGGTCGGTCCAGTCGATGTTGCCGTCGCGTTCGTTGATGTAGCCGTCCAAGGACACCCCGAACCCGTAGATCAGTTTCCTCATGACGGGGCAGACCTCCGGTGCGCTGTGAACTCATCGGTTCGTCGGTGTTGTTCAGCGTGCCGTATGCGATACCGGATCAGGGGCGATATTCGGTGAGGCGGTCGAAAGCTGTTCGCCGTCTTCTCCCGAGCACTTCCTCGGCCTGCGTTCCCTCGCGGCGGCCGAGCCCGGTAAAGATGTCGGTGTCGATCGCCGGTCAAGTCCCGTGAGGTGGTGTGCGACGTCGTCGTGTGATTCCTCGTCGTCGGTTCAGGCGGTCAAGGTGAGTGTCACCTCCTCCGTCGGTTCGGTGAGGGTCTCAGCGGGCGTGTTGCTGCGGGAGCGGGCGAGGACGTCGAGTCCGGGACCCGGCCCACGGTGGAGCGGTACGGCAGCCCGTCACGGGGCGATAGTGGCCTGGCCCATTTCGCGCTATCATGAATTTGTGTGTGATAAATGGTGAAAGTGGGGGGTTGGGTGTGATGAACGAGGCCACCGATGCCAGCACCGAAGCCCGCTATTTGCGCGGCGATCTCGGTTTCGAGGATGCGCTGCGGGAGGTGACGGGCACCGACGTCGGGCGCCAGTTCTTCGCCCGGATCCTGCACGGCCTGTCCGACCGGAACCCGGCGGCACCGCCGCTGTCCGACCACGACGCGGCCCTGCTCGATCGGGCCGGGTTCGTCGACGACCCGGCCGCGGCGACGGCCGCGCGGGTGGACCGCGACATTCGCATGCAGGAACTGGTCCGCAGCTCCCTGTCGATCGCGGAGGCCGCGGACCGTCTCGGGGTGACCGCGGCCCGGATCCGGCAACGCCTCGGCGAGGGCACCCTGTGGGCGTTTGCGTCGGGCCGGAACCGCTTGCTGCCGCCTGCCCAGTTCACCGACACCGGTGCGGTGCCGCACCTCGAGCGGGTGGTGCCGTTGTTGGCGAAGGATCTGCACCCACTGACCGTGCAGGCGTTGCTGACCCTCCCGCAACCCTCCCTGACCGTGGAGGGGCGGCCGGTGTCGGTCGTGGCGTGGTTGACCGGCAGCGCCGGAACCGCCGCCGATATCGAACAGGTCCGAGGCGTGATCACCGCCGCCGACTGGGAATCGGCATAGATGGGGTCGATGCTGCCCGCACCGCCGACCATCGCCGACCTTCGTGATGCGGGCGTGCGCCCCGGGGAAGTGATCGACTGGCAACCGGCCGAGGTGGTGTGGCGGGTGCATCGCACCACCGGCACCCATGTGCTGCCGTGGAATGGAATGCGCACGTTCGGGCCGATCCTGCGGTTCGACCACCATCCGCACCCGCGGGCCGAACATCCCGGCTACGGCATCTGGTACGGCGCCTCCAGTCCCCGCGGCGGGCTGGCCGAGGCGTTTCAGAGCGCCCGGGTGATCGACCGCCACCGCGGCAACCCATATCTGACCGGGCTGCGATTCACCCGGCCGCTGAGACTGCTCGATGTGTCCGGCATCGGAGACGGGACGTGGGCGACCCGGGTCGGCGGCAACCATGCCCTCGACTCCGCCGCACACGGCCGAACCCAGCACTGGGCCCGCACCATTCACCGCGCCCATGACGATCTCGACGGGATCGTCTACCGCGGCCGGTTCGCCGGCAGTGTCTGCATTGCGATCAGCGAACGGGCCACCGACGCGTTCCCTGCGCTGCCGGCGTTGTCGCTGCCGTTGTCGCATCCCGGGTTGTCCGGACCGATCGACAGCGCGGCCTACCAGCTCGGCTACACCATCACCTGACGCTGTGACAAGGGCGGGCAGGAGGACGTGGCGGGGGTG
>NZ_JAALEH010000107.1:0-17275 GCF_011058195.1 Rhodococcus sp. 14C212
TCGGTGGCCCAGTCCAGCCGCTGCGCCTGCGTCGCCCAGAACCCGAGCCGGTCGGCGTCTGCGGCGGCCTGCAACTCGGGACCGGCGTTGGCGGTGGCGACGAACTCGGGGCTCGGTGGGTACACCTGCTGTTCGTGGTCCTGCGCTGCGCTCGTCATGGTTGCGGGGCCTCTTTCCGGTCGGTCCAAACAGTTCGGGCATCTGTGAGGGTAGTCACCTGTGACCGACATCGCACCGTTGCATCCGGCTGCAACCTGGTCACTTTCGACAATCGGTCGGTCCCGCGCGACGGGCGGTCGGCCTCCGCGGTCAATGGAACCACCGGCGCGGGCGGTCGGCCCCGGCCGGTACCGTCGGATGCCGTGACCGACCCCTTGCAGCCCCTGCTCGACCTGCCCGGAGTGCGCGATGCCGCGGACCGGGCGCGCGACGCCCTCGCCGAGGTGCACCGGCACAAGACCAACCGGCGCGGCTGGCCGAACACCGCCGCCGAGGCATCGGTTCGGGCGGCCCGGGCGTCCGCCGCGCTCGACGGCGGATCCATGGAACTGCCGCCGCCGGGGGAGGTGGGTGATCCGATCCTGGCCGGTGCGCTGCGGGTGGCGCAGGCGCTCGACGGCGACGGCTTGGCCGTCATGGTGTCCACCTGGCAGCGCGCGCCCCTGCAGGCCCTTGCCCGCCTGCACCTGCTCGCGGCGGCCGACCTCGTCGCCGAGTCGGAGGCGCTGGGCCGGCCCCGCACGGAACCGGGCGTGGGGGAGCGGCTCGACGCCCTCGCCCAGTTGGTGACCGGAGGCACCCGGGCGCCGGCACCGGTGCTGGCCGCGGTGGTGCACGGCGAACTGGCGGTGCTGCGCCCGTTCGGTGTCGCCGACGGCGTCATCGCCCGGGCGGCGTCCCGCCTCGTGTCGGTCGCGAGCGGGCTGGACGTGCACAACCTCGGCGTTCCCGAGGTGAGCTGGATGCGTCGCGCCCAGGCCTACCGCGACGGGCTCGTCGCCTTCGAGTCGGGCACCGCGGAGGGCGTCGGGGGCTGGGTCGTCTTCTGCTGCGGCGGGCTGGAAGCGGGCGCGCGCGAGGCGACATCGATCGCGGACGCCTTCGCCGGAGGATGATCCGGAGCGTGAATCGTCTTGCCTGTCACTGATTTTCGTGCAGGTGACCACATGTAAGCGGGCGACGTCGCCGAATGACTTCGGTGGCGTCGCCCGCCGGCACGGACTGCCGAGTTACCAAGCGTGCTGCATGGGTTGTGTGTCACTGGCCTCGGCGAGGGTTCGGATATCGCTGGTTCGTCCTCGCAACGGGTGCGGGGTGTTCGCCCTCGAAGACCCGAATCTCGCAAGCCCACAACACTTCTGCCCTTATAGTGGCATCGGCTCCGCGTGGGTGCTCGGTGTCCGTGCTGGGAATTCCGGTCGGGAGATCGAACCTTCTCTTCCGATTCGCTCTTGGCCTTCCGTCCTTCCGTAACTCCTTTGTACTCCCGGTCTACGAGGGGGGCAAGACCCAGTTTCGGGACCGTCACCCGCGCGCCGAGAACCCCGGCCGGTGCCGACGGCGCAGCGCGAGATACGCCACCGCGCCCGCCGCCACCGCGCCCGCCGTGATCGCGGCCGTCGCGGCGACGGTGGCCGGCGGCGTCGCGGCGAGCCGGTGCAGGAGCGGCACAGGACGAGTGAAAGTAAGTATCGGCCAACCATTTTCGAGAGATTCTCGACGCAGTACCCGATCCGGGTTCACCGCGCGCGGATGGCCCACGGCCCGCAGCATCGGAATGTCCGTCGACGAGTCCGAGTACGCGTAGCAGCGCGCGAGATCGTAACCGTACTGCAGCGCCAGCGCCTGTATCGCCTCCGCCTTGGCCTCGCCGTAGCAGTAGAACTCCAGTTCCCCGGCGTAACGACCGTCCTCGATCCGCATCCGGCTGGCGGTGCTGTGCGTCGCCCCCAGTGCCGCCGCGATGGGAGTGACCACCTCCTCCCCGGATGCGGACACGATGATCACGTCGTGCCCGCGGAGCTTGTGGTCCGCGATGAGATCGGCGGCCTCGGCGAAGACCAGGGGATCCACGATGTCGTGCAGCGTCTCGGCGACGATCGACTTGATCTGCTCGACATCCCAGCCGGTGCACATCGCCGCGATGTGGGCCCGCATGCGCTCCACCTGATCGTGGTCGGCCCCGGAGAGCATGAACAGGAACTGGGCGTAACTGCTTTTCAGCACCGCCCGCCGGTTGAGGAGTCCCTGGGCGAAGAACGGCTTGCTGAAGGCGAGTGCACTGGACTTCGCGATGACGGTCTTGTCGAGGTCGAAGAAGGCGGCGATTCGGCCGGACTGGGTCGGGGCCACGGTCGCGTCGGTCACGGCACCACAATAGGTGTGACCGCTCCTTCCCGGTACGCCCCGCGCTCCGGCCGGTCGTTCGGCCCCTCCACCTGCGTGAAACGCGCGACGGTTGAACTTGCAAATATCGGGTCGGGGCGTAGTATCGACGACACCTGGACATAGTCCAGGGGGTGTTCAGCCCGACCCCCCGGGGCTGAACATGACGACCCTCGCCTCCTCCCCCCCTGGCGAGGGTCGTCCTCTGTTCCGGGACCTTTCGGAGCCCGGCGCGTTCATCCACAGGCGGCGCGTTCATCCACAGATTCGCCGGTTCCCCCCGGTACCCGCTTCCGGGGCGCCCGGGCGCCGCGCAAGCTGGGCGCCATGACCGATGTCCTGGCCCTCGTCGACGATCCCGCGCTGATGGCAAGCCTGCGTCGCGTGGCGGCCGCCTCCGACCGCACCGTCGGTGAGACGGCGACGCCACCGTCGCGCAGAGCCTGGCTCGACGCCGGACTCGTCGCGATCGACCGCACCGCGGCCCTGGCATGCGCGCAGCAACTCCCCCGGCGGGGCGGAATCGTCCTGATCACCGCCGGCGGCGCCGACCTCGCCGATTGGCAGGCGGCCACCGCGGTCGGCGCCGAACACGTGGTGGGGCTGCCCGACGACGAGGTCGAACTGCTCACCGTGCTCGGCACGGCCGCCGAGCCCGACGCGGGCGGCGGCCACGTCGTCGCTGTCCTCGGCGGCTGCGGCGGCGCCGGCGCCTCCACCTTCGCAGCCGCCCTGGCGTGGACGGTCGCCGCCTTCCGGCGCAGTGCGGGAGCCCTCCTCGTCGACGGTGACCCGCTGGGCGGGGGACTGGACGTCCTCACCGGAATCGAGGACCGGCCGGGCGTCCGCTGGCCCGGCCTCACCGTCGATCGTGGCCGGCTCTCCGCCCGGACCCTGCGCGATGCGGTGCCCGAATGGCTGCCGGGACTCGGCGTGCTGTCCGCAGATCGCGAGTCCACGTCCGAGCCGGCACCCGCCGCGGTCACCGCCGTGCTCGACACCGTCCGCCGCTCCGGCGATCTGGTGGTGTGCGACGTGCCCCGCAGCCGCGGGCCCGCCGCCGAAGCGATGGTGGCGGCCGCGGACCTGACCGTGCTGGTGGTGCCCGCCCGCGTGCGCGCCGCGCTCGCCGCGGGGCGGGTCGCCGGCTGGGTCGCCGAGCAGAACACCAATCAGGGCCTCGTCGTGCGCGGCCCGGCCCCCGGCGGGTTGCGCGGCCGGGACGTTGCCGACGTGGTGGGGCTGCCGCTGCTCACCACGATGCGCCCACAGCCCGGGCTCGCCGCAGCGCTCGAACGCGGCGGACTGCGGCTCGGACGGCGCTCTCCACTCGTCCACGCCGCCGAGTCCGTCCTCGACGTGCTGACCGGACCCGAGCCGGGCTCGCGGTGGGCGGCATGAGCGCCGTCCTCACCGCCGAGCTGCTGGACCGGGTTCGCGAACGGCTCGCGGCCGAGGCCGGCGAACCCACGCCGGACCGCGTCGCCGCCGCGCTGCGTGCCGAATCCGGCGGGGTTCTCGGCGACTTCGACCTGCTCACGGCCCTGCGGCACCTGCAGACCGAGCTCTCCGGCGCCGGCCCGCTCGAAGCGCTGCTCGCCGAGCCCGGCGTCACCGACGTCCTCGTCACCGCCCCGGACCGGGTCTGGGTCGACCGGGGCGCCGGGCTCCGGCTCGCCCCCGTCGCCTTCCCTGACGAGGCGGCGGTGCGGCGACTCGCCCAGCGCCTCGCGCTGTTCGCCGGACGGCGACTCGACGACGCGCAGCCGTGGGTCGACGGCCGGCTGCCCGGGCACGGCGATTTCGGTGTGCGCCTGCACGCCGTCCTCGCGCCCGTCGCTCAGGGCGGCACCTGCCTGTCGCTGCGCGTGCTGCGGCCCGCCACCCAGGGGCTCGACGCGCTGCGTGAGCGCGGCGCCGTCGATCCGCACGCATATCGGCTGCTGCGACGGATCGTCGCCGCCCGGCTCGCCTTCCTCGTCGTCGGGGGCACCGGGGCAGGCAAGACCACCCTCCTCGCGGCATTGCTCGGCACGGTGGACCCCGGCGAGCGGATCGTGTGCGTCGAGGACGCCGCCGAGCTCGCTCCCGCCCATCCCCACGTCGTGCGGCTCGTCGCCCGGGCCGCCAACGTCGAAGGCGTCGGTGAGGTCGCGGTGCGCGATCTCGTGCGGCAGGCGCTGCGGATGCGGCCCGACCGCATCGTCGTCGGCGAGGTGCGCGGCGCCGAGGTGGTCGATCTTCTGACGGCACTGAACACCGGTCACGACGGCGGCGCGGGCACGGTGCACGCCAACTCGCCGGACGAGGTGCCGGCGCGGCTCGAAGCGCTCGCCGCCCTCGGCGGCCTCGACCGGGCCGCTCTGCACAGCCAGCTCGTCGCGGCGGTGCAGGTGGTTCTGCATGTGCACCGCACCCCCGACGGGACCCGCCGGCTGACGGAGATCGGTGTCGTGCAGCGGGACACGGTGTCGGGTGTCGTCGTCGCGCCCGCGTGGACCCACGAGCGCGGCACGGAGGCCGGCATGGACCGACTCGAACAGCTCTTCCGCCGACGGGAACCGCGGTGACCGCGGCGGCCCTGTGCCTGGCCGCGGCCGTGCTGGTGGCGCCGGGTGCGGTCGCCGCGCCGCGGCTGCGGGCACTGCGCACGACGGTCGCCGCCGGACGGTCGTGGCGGCCGCCGCAGGAGGTGACGGTCGGGCTGTGCGTCCTCCCGGCACTGCTGCTCGGCGTCGCGCCCGCCGTTGCGGCAGCGGTTGTCGCCGGCACCACCGTGCGACGGCTGCGGCGACGGCGCCGGGACCGCGCGCTCGACGCCGAACAGCGGACCCTGCTCGCCGGGCTCGAAACCGTTGTCGCCGAGCTCGAGGTTGGCACCCATCCGGCCGAGGCGTGCGCGACGGCGGCGCGGGAGACGACCGGGCCGACTGCCGACGCCTTCCGCGTCGCGGCGGCGCGGGTCCGGCTCGGCGGCAGCGCAGCCGACGGCCTGCGCGCCGCGGCCCACGCACCGGGACAGTCGGGGATCGCCGCGTCGCTCGATCGGCTCGCCGCGGCCTGGGAGGTGTCGGACCGGTACGGGTTGGCGCTGGCGCAACTTCTCGCGGCCGCGCGCTCGGACCTGTCCGGCCGCATGCGCCTGCGCTCGCGCACCGACGCGGGACTGGCGGGGGCCCGCGCGACGGCGACGGTGCTTGCGGCCCTTCCGGCGCTCGGCGTGGCGCTGGGGCAGATGATGGGGGCCGCGCCGGTGACGGTGCTGCTCGGCGACGGTCTCGGTGGTGTGTTGCTGGTGGCGGGCACCGTGTTGGCGTGCGCCGGGCTGCTGTGGACCGATCGGATCGCGGCGCGGGTGGCGTCGTGACGGCGGCGCTGGTGTGCCTTGCCGTGGCGCTCGTGATCCTGCCGGACCTGCAGGCGCGACGGTTGCAGATCCTCGCCGCCGGGTCCGCGACGCTCGGCGGAGCGGCCGACTCCGGTGGTGCGCCGGACGACCCGCATGCCGTGCCCGCGGCGTTCGACCTGATGGCCGCCTGCCTGCGTGCCGGCCTGCCGACGGCGACGGCGGCCCGGGCGGTCGCCGACTCGGCGCCGCCGGCCCTCGCACGGGCCCTGCGTCGGGGCGCGGACCGTCTCGAGCTCGGGGCCGCCCCGGCGGACGCGTGGAGCGGTCTCGGCGACGCGACCTCGGACGGCTCCGGCGCCGAGACGGAGGCGCTGGAGGCGTTCGCCCGCGCGGCGCGGCGATCGGCGCGGTCCGGTGCCCCGTTGTCGGGCATCGTCGACGAGGTGGCGGAGCGACAGCGCGAACAGGCGGAGGACCGGGCGGCTGCGGCCGTCGAGCGTGCCGGGGTTCTGGTCAGCGGCCCGCTCGGGCTGTGTTTCCTGCCGGCGTTCGTGTGCCTGGGCATCGTACCGGTCGTGATCGGGCTCGCGGGACGCGTGCTCGGCGACGGGCTGTTGTGAGACGTCGGCGCGGACGGTCCGTGCCGAAGGAGGGGAGGAACCATGGTAGGCAACGTGATTCGGACGTTGGCGCAGCGGCTGGGCGGTGCCGTCGCCGCGGAGGATGGCATGTCCACCGCGGAGTACGCGATCGGCACGATCGCCGCGGCCGCGTTCGGTGCCGTGCTGTACACGGTGGTCACCGGCGACAACATCGTCACCGCGCTCACCGGCATCGTCGAGCGCGCGCTGAACACGGCGGTGTGAGCGGGGACGACGGCGGGGTAACCGTCGAGGCGGCGATCGCCCTCACCGCGCTGGTGAGTGTTCTCGTGCTGTGTCTCGGTGCGGTGCTGTGTGTTTCGAATCAGCTCCGGTGCCAGGACGCGGCGCGGGAGGCCGCCCGGCTCGCCGCTCGCGGCGACGGGTCGCGAGCGGTGGAGGTGGCGGCCCGGGTCGCTCCGGAGGGCGCACGGATCTCCGTGCGCCCCGACGGTGACCTCGTCGTGGCGACGGTGACGGCGGACGGTCCGCTGCTGCCGATGGTGACGCTCACGGCAGAAGCGGTGGCCGTGCCCGAACCGGAAGTGGTGCAGTGACATTCGGAGACGATCGGGGTAGCGCGAGCGTGGTGGGGTGTTTCGTCGCGGTGGCACTGATCGTGGTCACCGGGCTGCTCGTGCAGATGGGTGCGGGGGTGGCGACGCGGCATCGGGCGCAGGCGGCGGCCGACCTGGCGGCCCTCGCGGTGGCCGGTGCGCTCGATCGCGGATCGGCCACCGCATGCTCGGAGGCGGACCGGATCGCGGCGCGGATGCGGGTGCGGGTGCGCTCGTGCACCGTCGACGGCTGGGACGCCGTCGTCGAGGTCGGGGCCGAGGTGCCGCTGCCGGCTGGGCGGCAGGCCCGGGCAATCGCGCGGGCTGGGCCGGCCGAGTGAGGCGCGAGGTCAGGAGAGGGCGTCGAGCACCGCGCCCAGCAGCGCGACCGCGCCGGCCTTGTCGAGCGGGTCGTTGCCGTTGCCGCACTTCGGGGAGTACACGCACGACGGGCAACCGGCGGTGCATTCGCAGGCCGTCACGGCCGCGCGGGTTGCACCGAGCCATTCGGCGATGCGTGCGTACCCGCGGTCGGCGAAACCTGCGCCACCGGGATGCCCGTCGTAGACGAAGACGGTGGACAGCCCGGTGTCCGGGTGCACCGCCGTGGACACGCCGCCGATGTCCCAGCGGTCGCACGTCGCCACGAGCGGCAGTAGGCCGATGGCGGCGTGCTCGGCGGCGTGCAGCGCGCCGGGTACCCGTTCCGGTCCGATCCCGCACCGGTCGAGCAGTTCGGGGGTGACGGTGTACATCACCGCGCGCGTCGGCAGGCACTGGGACGGCATGTCGAGGTCGGTGCTGTCGAGAACCTCGCCGGACGGCAGCCGTCGCAGGTACGAGACCACCTGGTGGGTCACCTCGACCTCGACGAGACCTACGGTCACCGGTCCGAGCGAGCGCTGCTCCGCCACGGCGGTCACGACGATGTCGGTGATCTCCCGCGCGGAGGTGGACCAGTCGGGGTCCTCGGCGTGCACGAGCGCGATCCCGTCGTCGAGGTGCAACTCGTCGACGACGAACGATTCGCCGCGGTGCAGGTACACCGCTCCGGGATGCACGGTCGCCGGTGCGCGGCCGCCGTCGACGGTGCCGAGCATCCGTCCGGTGTCCGACTCGACGATGGCGATCTGGGTGCCGATGCCGCCACGGATGTCGATGTCGGAGTGCGGACGGGTGTCCGGGGTGACGAACCAGCCGTGCGGGCGGCGCCGGATCGCTCCCTGCGCGGCCAGGCCGGCGAGCACGTCGGCCGCACCGAACTCCTCGACCTCGGCGTCGGTGAGCGGCAGCTCGAGCGCGGCGCACAGCAGTTGCGGGCCGAGCACGTACGGGTTGGTGGGATCGGTGACCGTGGCCTCGACGGGCTTGTCGAGCAGCGCCGCCGGATGGTGCACGAGGTAGGTGTCCAGCGGATCGTCGCGGGCGACGAGCACGACCAGCGATCCCGCACCGCGGCGCCCGGCCCGGCCGGCCTGCTGCCAGAACGACGCGACGGTGCCCGGGAAGCCGGCGACGACGACGGCGTCGAGGCCGGCGATGTCCATGCCGAGTTCCAGGGCGTTGGTGCTGGCCGCACCGAGCAGCCGGCCGTCCGCCAGGGCCGCCTCGAGCTCGCGGCGCTCCTCGGCGAGGTAACCGGCGCGGTAGGCGGCGACCCGATCGACGAGCTCGGGGGCGGCCTCGGCGAGCAGCCGCTGCGCGCCGAGCGCGGTGAGTTCGGCGCCGCGCCGGGACCGCACGAAGGCGAGGGTGCGGGCCCCCTCGACGACGAGGTCGGCGAGGATGCGGGCGGCCTCGGTTCCGGCGGCGCGGCGCACGGGGGCACCGTTCTCGCCGGTCACCTGCTCGAGCAGCGGCGGCTCCCACAGCGCGACGGTGCGAGGTCCGTGTGGGGAGCCGTCCTCGGTCACCTCCCGGCAGGGCGCGCCGACGAGCCGGGACGCCGCGGCGCCGGGGTCGGCGGTCGTGGCGGAGGCGAGGACGAAGACCGGCCGGGCGCCGTAGCGCGCGGCGATCCGCCGCAACCGGCGCAGCACCAGAGCCACGTTGGAGCCGAAGACACCGCGGTAGGAGTGACACTCGTCGACCACCACGTAGCGCAGCCGGCGAAAGAACCGGGACCAGCGGGCGTGCCCGGGCAGCATCGACATGTGCAGCATGTCGGGGTTGGTGAAGATCCACCGCGAGTGGCTGCGCGCCCACTGCCGCAGTTCGGTGGAGGTGTCGCCGTCGTAGGAGCACGCGTGCACGTGACCGAGTTCGGGCTCGGCGGCGGTCACGTCGGTGACGGCGCGCAACTGGTCCGCGCAGAGCGCCTTCGTGGGGGAGAGGTACAGCGCGGTGGCGTGCGGGTCCTCGGCGAGGGCGGTGAGCACAGGCAGTTGGTAGGCGAGGGACTTGCCCGAGGCGGTGCCGGTGGAGACGACGACGTGCTCCCCGCCGGCGGCGAGGTCGGCGGCCTCGGTCTGGTGGCTCCACGGCTGGGGCACGCCGGTCGCGCGCAGAGCCCGGACGACGGCGTCGGCCGCCCAGTCCGGCCAGTCGGCGTGCCGAACGTCGCGGGCGGGCAGGTCCGCGCTGTGGGTGAGGGGATGCTCCGAGGCCGGGGTGCCGGCAAGCACCCGTTCGAGCAGTTCGTGGCCGAAGCTCGACGGCCCGTCGCCGACGGGACGGCGGTGCGGCGAGCTGGTCACACTGGGTACTCCGGAGGATGCGGTCGGGATGGGAAACCAGCGTAGTAGGCCATCGCTCCCGGCGTTCGGTCGGTGTCCGGTCGCGCACGGGGTAACATCGACGTAACCGTACCGACGAGTAATCGTACCGTCGGGATATACAAGATCAAATTTTCGGGCGAATTGTGCGCCCGCCTACTGTTGTCGGCGCCCGGAACGTGGTTCACTGACATCGGTCGCAGCTTCTGTGTTCGGTGACTTGAGAAAGTGCACGGCTCGCAGGATCGATGGTTGCGAGCGCGGTGCTTTGCTCTTCCTGTGGGGGGATCAAGAAGTACAGCGGTCGGAACCGGCCCGGCGGCTCGCTCGCCCGCGAACCGCCGCATCCGGTGTTAGAAAGAGAAGGAAAAGCATGGCACAGGGCACTGTGAAGTGGTTCAACGCGGAGAAGGGCTTCGGCTTCATCGCTCCCGAGGACGGCTCCGCCGACGTTTTCGTCCACTACTCGGAGATCCAGGGCAGCGGCTTCCGCACCCTGGAGGAGAACCAGCGCGTGGAGTTCGAGGTCGGCCAGGGCACCAAGGGTCCGCAGGCCACCGGCGTTCGCGCGGTCTGATCGTCGACGCTCCTGCCGGAGCCTGACGTGACTCGGTCCCCAGGGACCGAAGCCTCGATCGTCCCCCGTCACCATCGGTGAGGGGGGACGATCTGTTTCTGCGGCAGGCAGCGGAGGAAGGGCGGGTGAGTGAGCCAACTGTCGTTCTTCGGGGCCGAGGCGATGCCCCCGGCCCCGGCCGACCTCGGCGGCCTGCTGGCCGCGCACGGCCACGCGGTGGTCTCCGGTGACGGCGCACGGATCTCCGTGGTCGTGGACGAGCCGTGGCGGGCGGACGCGATCGCGGAGCTGATGGCGCAGGCCGCGCTGTCCCCGGAGATCACCCGGACGGACGAGGGACACCCGCTGGTGCGCACCGCCGCCCTACCGGAACTCGTTCCGGTGGCGGCCGAGTGGACGCGAGGTGCGGTGAAGGCGGTGCCGGCGGGATGGGTGCCGGGCTCGCGAGCCCTGCGGGCATGGGTGCTCGCGGCCGGCCGCGCCGAGGTCGAGGGCGAACGCTACGTGCTGGGGCTGGATCCGCACGCCCCGGACACCCACGCGGTGCTGGCCCAGTCGCTGATGCGCGCCGGGATCGCGCCGACGCTGATCGGCACGCGCGGCGCCGCACCGGGACTGCGGGTGTCCGGGCGACGCAGGTTGATGCGTCTCGTCGAGAACATCGGGGCCCCGCCGGACGACCCCCGCGCGCGGCAGATCTGGCCGCGCGTGCAGTAGGCGCCGCATCACACGTGACGGGCCTTCCGTCGCAGGTGTGCGACCCTGTGTATGGCCGCGTCCGGGGAACGGGTCGGTATACATGTCGGGGAGAAGCACGACATGTCAGCGAACAGGGAAGGTGCGGGCAGCGCTGTGGCAGCACGGGACAACAGCACGTCGAACGGCTCGTCGGGCACGCGTCGGCTCGTCATCGTCGAGTCCCCGACCAAGGCGAAGAAGATCGCGCCCTACCTGGGCCGGGACTACGTCGTCGAGGCGTCCGTCGGGCACATCCGTGACCTGCCGCGCGGTGCCGCCGACGTGCCGGCCAAGTACAAGGGCGAGTCGTGGGCCCGGCTCGGCGTGAACGTCGACCACGGTTTCGAGCCGCTGTACGTCGTCAGTCCCGAGAAGAAGTCCAAGGTCACTGAACTGAAGGGGCTGCTGAAGGACGCGGACGAGCTGTACCTCGCGACCGACCCCGACCGTGAGGGCGAGGCCATCGCCTGGCACCTGCTCGAGACCCTCAAGCCGAAGGTCCCGGTCCGCCGGATGGTGTTCCACGAGATCACCGAGCCGGCCATCCGGGCCGCCGCGGAACACACCCGCGACCTCGACAACAACCTCGTCGACGCGCAGGAGACCCGCCGCATCCTCGACCGCCTCTACGGCTACGAGGTCAGCCCGGTGCTGTGGAAGAAGGTCATGCCGCGGTTGTCGGCGGGCCGCGTGCAGTCCGTCGCCACCCGGGTCATCGTGCAGCGCGAACGCGAGCGCATGGCCTTCCGGTCCGCGACGTACTGGGACATCGCCGCCACGCTCGACGCCGGCGCCGACGCGAGCCCCCGCTCGTTCGGGGCCCGGCTCGTCGGTGTCGACGGCGCCCGCGTCGCGGCCGGCCGCGACTTCGGACCCGACGGGCAGCTCAAGTCCACCGGCGTCGTCGTGCTCGACGAGGCCTACGCGCGACGGCTCGCCGACGCGCTGCACGGCGTCGACCTGACGGTGACGTCGGTCGAGAGCAAGCCGTACACCCGCAAGCCGTACGCGCCGTTCATGACGTCGACCCTGCAGCAGGAGGCGGGCCGAAAGCTGCGGTTCTCGTCCGAGCGCACGATGCGCATCGCGCAGCGCCTGTACGAGAACGGCTACATCACGTACATGCGTACCGACTCGACGACTCTGTCCGAGAGCGCGATCTCCGCCGCCCGGGCACAGGCCACCGAGTTGTACGGCGCGCAGTACGTGCACGCCACTCCGCGGCAGTTCACCCGCAAGGTGAAGAACGCGCAGGAGGCGCACGAGGCGATCCGTCCGGCCGGCGACGTGTTCGCCACGCCGGGCGAGCTGCACTCGCGCCTCGACACCGACGAGTACCGGCTCTACGAGCTCATCTGGCAGCGCACCGTCGCCTCCCAGATGGCCGACGCGCGCGGCACCACCCTGACGCTGCGCATCACCGGCACCGCCGCGAGCGGCGAGGAGTGCACGTTCTCGTCGTCGGGCCGCACCATCACCTTCCCGGGCTTCCTCAAGGCGTACGTCGAGAGCGTCGACGAGGAGGCCGGCGGCCAGTCCGACGACGCCGAGTCCCGGCTGCCCAACCTGTCCGAGGGGCAGCGCGTCACCGCGACCGAGCTCGATCCGGACGGCCACTCGACCAACCCGCCGGCCCGCTACACCGAGGCCAGCCTGATCAAGTCGCTCGAGGACCTCGGCATCGGCCGGCCGTCGACGTACGCGTCGATCATCAAGACCATCCTCGACCGCGGCTACGTCTACAAACGTGGCAGCGCCCTGGTCCCGTCGTGGGTGGCGTTCGCGGTCATCGGGCTGCTCGAGGCGCACTTCGGACGCCTCGTCGACTACGGCTTCACCGCCGCCATGGAGGACGACCTCGACGAGATCGCGGGCGGCCACGAACAGCGCACCGACTGGCTGACGAGCTTCTACTTCGGTGGGGCCCACGGCGCCGAGAACTCGGTGGCGCGCGAGGGCGGCCTGAAGAAGATGGTCGGGGAGAACCTCGAGGACATCGACGCCCGCGAGATCAACTCGATCCGGCTGTTCGACGACGCCGAGGGCCGGGAGGTCCACGTGCGCGTCGGCCGGTTCGGCCCCTACCTCGAGCGGATGGTCCTCGATCCCGACGCTCTCGACGGGGAACCGGTCTCCCAGCGGGCGAACCTGCCCGACGACCTGCCGCCGGACGAGCTGACGCTCGAGTACGCGGAGAAGCTGTTCTCGACTCCGCAGGAGGGCCGGGTCCTCGGCGTCGACCCGGCCAGCGGCAACGAGATCGTCGCGCGGGAGGGCCGCTTCGGTCCGTATGTGACCGAGCTGTTGCGCGAACCGGAGCCGGAACCCGAACCGGACATCACACCCATTCCGGTCGAGGAAGCACCCTCGGCGGGCGGCACCGCGACGAAGACGGCTGCGAAGAAGGCGCCGGCGAAGAAGGCGCCGGCGAAGAAGGCCGCCAAGAAGGCGGCCGGCCCCAAGCCGCGCACGGCCTCGCTGCTCAAGTCGATGGAACTGTCGACCGTGACGCTCGAGGACGCCCTGCGGTTGCTGTCGCTGCCACGGGTGGTCGGTGTCGATCCCGCGACGGGCGAGGAGATCACCGCCCAGAACGGCCGCTACGGGCCGTACCTGAAGAAGGGCACCGACTCGCGGTCGCTGGCCGACGAGGAGCAGATGTTCACCGTCACCCTCGACGAGGCGCTGAAGATCTACTCCGAGCCCAAGCGCCGCGGTCGGCAGGCCGCCGCCACGCCGCCGCTGCGGGAGCTGGGCGCCGACCCCGTCAGTGGCAGCCCCATGGTGATCAAGGACGGCCGCTTCGGCCCGTACGTCACGGACGGCGAGACCAACGCCAGCCTCCGCAAGGGCGACGAGGTCGACACCATCACCGACGAACGCGCCTCCGAGCTGCTCGCGGATCGTCGCGCCCGGGGCCCGGCGAAGAAGACCGCGAAGAAGACCGCGGCCAAGAAGGCTCCGGCCAAGAAGACGGCCGCCAAGAAGACGGCGGCAAAGAAGACGACCGCGAAGAAGGCCGCCGCGAAGAAGGAGTGACCCTCCCAGGTGCGACGGCCTATCCTCGCCGTGTGTACCGCGAAGCGGCGTCCGGCATACCCGGTGTGCTCGTCTGGACGGCGGCGAGGACGGCAGGTACGGCCGGAACGTCCGTGTTGCCCGACGGCTGCACGGACCTGATCTGGCACGAGGACGGCTTCCTCGTTGCCGGACCGGACACCCGCGTCCAGTTCTCCGACCTGGGCACCCGCCGGGACCTGACCGCGGTGCGGTTCGGTCCCGGGGTGGGGCCGGCGGTGCTCGGGGTGGACGCGGCCGAGCTGCGCGACGCGCGCGTGCCGCTGGACCGCATCCGGCCCGACGCGCACGTTCGTCGCCTGGTGTCGGCCGCGGAATCCGACCCGCTCGGTGCGCTCCTGCGCGAGACGCAGCGCCGCCTGGACGGCGCCGACCGCAGCGTCGAGACGGGTATCGCGACGCTGCTCGGCGCCGGAGCGTCCGTCGCCGAGGTGGCGACGTCGATGGGCTGGAGTGCGCGACGGTTGCACCGGCACGCGCTGCGCGCCTACGGCTACAGTCCGAAGACGCTGGCCCGCGTGCTGCGGTTCCGTCGCGCGGTCGGTCTCGCGCGCGCCGGCCGGTCGTTCTCCGACGTCGCGGCCGAGTGCGGTTTCAGCGACCAGGCCCACCTCGCGCGGGAGGTACGCGCCCTCTCCGGCGCCACGCTCGGCGCGCTCGTTCGCTGAGCGGTCACGCGGGCAAGGCCGCGAACAGTTCGATGCTGTGCCCGTCGGGATCGTGCACGCTCGCGTACCGCTGCTTCCAGAACGCGTCCCACGGTTCGAGCACCCTCGTGCATCCCGCCTCCAGCAGGTCGCGGTACGTCGCGTCCACGTCCGCCGGTGAACCACAGTCGAACGCGAGTGCGGGACCGCCGGTCCCCGGCCGGAAGCCCGGATGGAAGGACCGGACCGACTCGAGGGTGTCCCACGCCAGGCGGAGCCCGCCCGGCAGCGTCGTCTCGTAATGCGGTTCGTCGGTGCCGGCGGGCAGGTCCAGCCCGAGGTGGCGATAGCAGTCGAAGGAACGGGTCATGTCGGCGACGATGAGCCCGACCAGCGCGAGTTGTGCAGTCATGACGGTGACGCTAGGCCGCCGCGACGTCGCCGTCTTGAAGGTTTCGGACGGCCGACGCACCGGCCGCGTCGGAGCCGGTCGCTACGCTGAGGCCATGCCCGGTGTCTTCGAACGTCTCGTCGGCCAGCGCGACGTGGAGACCGAACTGACCGCCGCGGCCACCGCCGCGCGAGGGGGCGGAGCCGGTTCTCGGATGACGCACTCGTGGCTGTTCACCGGGCCACCCGGCTCCGGGCGGTCGATCGCCGCGCTCTGCTTCGCCGCCGCCCTGGAGTGCACCGACCCCACCGCACCGGGCTGCGGCCACTGCCACGCGTGCAGCACCACGATGGCCGGCACCCACGGCGACGTCCGTCGGGTGATCCCCGAGGGGCTGACCATCAGCGTCAAGGCAATGCGCGACATCGTCCGGACCGCCTCCCGTCGCCCGAGCACCGGGCAGTGGCAGGTGGTCGTGATCGAGGACGCGGACCGTCTCACCGAGGGTGCCGCGAACGCGCTGCTCAAGGTCGTCGAGGAACCGCCCGAACGCACGGTGTTCCTCCTGTGCGCGCCGTCGATCGATCCGCAGGACATCTCCGTGACCCTGCGCTCGCGATGCCGGCACGTCGCGCTCGTCACGCCCAGCACGGACGCGATCGCCCGGGTTCTGCGCGAACGGGACGGGCTCGACGCCGAGACTGCGAGCTGGGCGGCGTCGATCAGCGGCGGCCACGTCGGCCGTGCCCGGCGTCTGGCCACCGACGAGTCCGCCCGCGCCAGCCGGCGGCGTGCGCTGGATCTGGCCGAAGCTGTGCTCCGCCCCGTGACCACCTACACCGCTGCGGACGAGTTGGTCCAGCGTGCCGAGGCCGAGGCCAAGGAGATCAGCGTCGCGCGCGACGAGCGCGAGACCGAGGAACTCCGGACGGCTCTCGGCGCCGGTGGCACCGGCAAGGGCGCCGCCGGGGCGCTCCGCGGTGCGGCCGGCGTCCTCAAGGACCTCGAACGCACCCAGAAGTCCCGGCGCACGCGGACCGAGCGCGACATCATGGACCGCGCCCTCATCGATCTGGCCGGTCTCTACCGGGATGCGCTGGCACGTTCCCTGGGCGCATCCGGCACCGCCAACCATCCCGACATGGCCGAGCGCGCCTCCGACCTGGCGTCGCGGGCCCGGCCGGAGGCGTTGCTGACCTGCATCGAGGCGATCCTGGAATGCCGCGAGGTCCTCGCACAGAACGTCAAACCGCGCTTCGCGGTGGCCGCCATGGCGGCCCGGCTGAGCTCGGCATTCCGGTAGGCGGCGAGGCGTGGTTTGCGGCCTGGTTTGCGTTGGGCAGGGGGGTAGGCGCTAAACTCGTGCGCGCCGTCAGGCACGCTGCCTTAGCTCAGTCGGTAGAGCATTTCACTCGTAATGAAAAGGTCGCGAGTTCGATTCTCGCAGGCAGCTCGGAGCGACGAAGGCCCTCGACCCGGAACCCGGGTGGAGGGCCTTCGTCGACCGGGGGGTGGATCCTTCCGGTCCGCTCACTCACGACGAAGTTGCCCGCCGGCGCTCTCCGTGTCGGATGATGGCACGTGTGCTTCTGGAAATCTTCTCGATCGTTCTGATCGTCGGCGCCCTGGTCGTTCTCGTCCCCACCGCAGTGCGCGTGTTCCGCCGGCGCGACGACGACCACTAGGTCGGTTCTCGCCTCTCGGCACCCCGCTCGGGCGCCGCCCGCTCAGTACACTCGACTCATGAGTGAGTCGTTGAAAGAGCGGGTGCGAGCGAAGATTCTGCGCCAGCGCGGCGAAGACGGCGGGCGCCCTCTCGGTGACGCCGAAGGGGACAACCCCCGGCTCATCGACATCGACCTCGACCTGGCGCTGTTGGAGCAGGCCGCCGAGGGCGATGTCGTCGTGGAGGAGCTGGCCGTGAAGTACTGGGTGCCCTGATTCGGTGCAAAAAGGCCATCCGACCAGGCGATTTGGTAAGAGGCGCAATGTTCACGTAACTTATTCCAGGTCAGAGCGACACGGACACCGACCCGGCCCGCAGGGGCTCGGGACAACGAGGTTGGACGCAGGCGCCTGATTGTTCGGTTCGGAATCTTCTGGTAGGGTTCTGGGCCGTTGCCGATCCCACCGAGCGCGTCGGGTTTGTTTTCGCCGGGTGGTGTGGGTAGGCTGGAACGGTTGCCCCGGAACGCCGC
>NZ_JAALEH010000108.1:0-16855 GCF_011058195.1 Rhodococcus sp. 14C212
CCGAGTGGGCGACGGGGTGAGCATTCCGTGGCTGCGCAGCACGTGCGGCCGCTGCCGATACTGCCTGCGCGGGGACGAGAACCTGTGCCCGAACTCCACCTACACGGGCTGGGACGCGGACGGCGGTTACGCCGAATATGCCACCGTTCCTTCCGCTTTCGCACTGCCGCTGCCGTCCGGGTACTCCGACGCGGAACTCGCACCCCTGCTGTGCGCCGGCATCATCGGCTATCGGGCGCTGCTGCGCGCCGAGGTTCCGGACGGCGGCGTGCTCGGCCTGTACGGCTTCGGCGGCAGCGCCCACCTCGCCGCGCAGGTCGCCCTCGCCCGGGGCGCCCGCGTGCACGTCATGACCCGCGGCGAGACCGCCCGGCGGCTCGCCCTCGAACTCGGCGCGGCCTCCGCGCAGGGCGCATACGACGAGCCGCCCGAGCCGCTGAACTCGGCGATCCTGTTCGCCCCCGCCGGGGAACTGGTGCCCGCCGCGCTCGCCGCACTGGATGCCGGCGGCACGCTCGCCGTCGCCGGCATCCACCTCAGCGACGTGCCTCCGCTGAACTACCAGCAGCATCTGTTCCGCGAACGCCAGGTGCGCAGCGTCACGGCCAACACCCGCTCCGACGCACACGAGTTCCTCGGCTTCGCGAACGAACACCACCTGCACGTCACCACCACCGCGTACGGACTCGACCGTGCCGACCGCGCGCTCGAGGACCTGTCCGCGGGGCGTTTCGGCGGCGCGGCGGTCCTGGTTCCGTGAAACACTCGACATGCGCCTTCGGGCGCGGAGACTGCACCGAGAAGGAGATCGAATGAGCACACTTGCCAACCGGAATGCCGTCGTAGCGGGCGTGGACGGTTCCGCCGTCGCCACGAGTGCGGCCCGGTGGGCGGCCGCCCTCGCGGCTCGTCTCGGAGCGCCGCTGCACCTGGTGCACTCGCTGCCCAGCGAGGGCATCTTCTACAGCGAGGCCGCGGTGCTCATCCAGGCGCAGATGGTCGACCAGCTCCGGGAGGACGGCGAAGCGATCCTGTCGAACGTCACCGACGTGGTCCGCCCCGACCATCCGGATCTCGAGGTGCAGAGCTTCATCGGCCCGGGACCCGCCGCCAACTCTCTGCTCGAGGCCGCCGAGGATGCCCGCCTCGTGGTGATGGGCGCCACCGGCGCCAACGCCGTGGAGAACTTCCTGCTCGGCTCGACCGTGCTGCGCGTGGCCAACCACGCCCCGTGCCCGGTGGTGGTGTGGCGCGGCGACACGGCACGACCGCTGCCGGACACCCGGCCCATCGTCGTCGGCGTCGACGGCAGCGAGCTGTCGACGGCCGCGGTCGGGCACGCCTTCGAGTACGCCTCACTGTTCGGTGTGCCGCTGGTCGCGGTGCACTCGTGGATCGGGGACGCCGCCCTCGGCGTCGGCACCGTCGCGACGCTGGTGGACTGGGAGGCGGTGGGCGAGTCCGAATCCGCGGTCCTGTCCGAGACTCTCGCCGGCTGGCACGAGAAGTTCCCCGACGTGGAGGTCCGCCGCGTCGTGGACCGGGGCCCCATCGCGAAGGTGATCCTGCGCCACCTCGAGGACGCACAGCTCGTCGTGGTGGGCAGCCACGGTCGCAGCCAGTTCACCGGGGCGCTGCTCGGGTCGGTGAGCCAGAACCTGCTGCACAACGCGCCCTGCCCGATCATGATCAGCCGCAAGAAATGACGACCGGCCGGTGCCGCCCGGCGACGGGCGGCGCCGGCTCAGGCCGTCACGGTCCCGAACGCCATACCCACCGCGTACGTCACGATCATCGCGAGCGCACCGCCGATCACCACGCGGGACATCGCCCGGCCGCGCCGCGCGCCCCCGAGCCACGCGCTGACCGAACCCGTCAGAGCCAGCGCCACGAGCACCGACACGAACGTGACGGGGATCCGCAGGCTCGCCGGGGGCAGCACGATCACGAGCAGCGGCACGAGGGCGCCGACCGTGAACGAGATCGCCGACGAGAACGCCGCGGCCCACGGATTGGACAGCGCCTCGGGATCGATGCCGAGTTCGACCTCGGCGTGCGCGGCCAGCGCGTCGCGCTTGGTCATCTCCTTCGCCGCGGAACGCGCCGTCGCCCTCGACATCCCCTTGCCCTCGAGCAGCGCGGTCAGCTCCTCGAGCTCGGCGTCCGGCATCTCCTCGAGCTCGCGACGTTCCTTGTGCAGCAGCGCCCGCTCGGTGTCACGCTGCGTGCTGACCGAGACGTACTCCCCCAGGGCCATCGACACCGCGCCGGCGGCGAGCCCGGCGAAACCCGCTGTGAGGATCGTCGATTCGTCGGTGGTGGCGGCGGCCACACCGACGACCAGGCCGGCCGTGGAGACGATTCCGTCGTTCGCGCCCATCACGCCGGCGCGCAGCCAGTTCAGTCTCGCCGAGATGCCCCCGGAATGCGGCTCGACGTCGGCGTGACTGAGGGAAGGATCGGTCGACATGCCGCCAGGCTAGGGCGATTCCGCGCGCCGCGGTAGCAATGCGAGCCTGTCCTCACCACGGTCCCGGGCCGAGTTCCCGCTCCAGCCACGCGGCATCGGGGAGGGCGTCGTCGCTCGTGTCCACGACGCGAGCCGTGGGCCACTCGTCGCGCACGTGCAGCTGGTCGTCCAGCACCGCGGGCGTGGCGTCGGACGCGTCGTCGCCCCGCTCGCGCCGGGCCAGGATGCGGCGGACCAGCACCGCCGGGTCCGCCCGGCACTCGATCTCGACGAGGTCGGCGGTCGCGGCGGCCGCAACCTCACGCGCCGCCCCGCGACGAGCCTCGGTGAGCCACGTCGCGTCCAGCACGACCGACTCCCCGTGGGTGAGCGCGACGGCGGCGCGGCGCAGCACCTCCCCGTAGGTCTCGTCGGTGTGGGCGGCGCTGTAGAGCCCGGCACCGACGGCGGCGGTCGCGTCGGCCGTCGGGGCGAGGCCGGCCAGTTCCTTGCGGACGACGTCGCTGCGCAGCACGGTCGCGCCCAGGTGCTGCCCGGCGAGGTGGGCCACGGTGGTCTTGCCGGTGGCGGACAGACCTCCGACGACGACGAGGCGGACCCGGCCCCGGTCGAGGTTGCGCCGCGTCTGGTCCAGGAGCGCGAGCGCGCTGCCGCGCGAGTGCTCGTCACCCTGTTCGTGCCGCAGCGCGGCGACCTTGGCCCGGACCACGGCCCGGTACGCGATGTAGTGGTGCATCAGCGACGGCGGGAACGCGTCGGCGGAGAACTCGGCATAGGCGGGCAGCAGCTGCCGCGCCGCCGCCTCGCCGCCGAGCCGTTCGAGGTCCATCGCCAGGAAGGCGATGTCGAGTGCGGCGTCGCCGTAGCGCAGCCGGTCGTCGAACTCGAGGCAGTCGATGATCCGGGGGCCGTCGTCGAGGCAGAAGATGTCGTCGGCGAGCAGGTCACCGTGACCGTCGACGGCCCGCCCGGCGGCGATCCGTTCGTCGAGCACCCGTTTGCGGCCCGCGAGATAGCGGCCGGCCATGTCCCGGATCGCGGTGAGCGCGTCGGCGGCCTCGGCGCCGACGGGCAGACGGTCGACGTGGTCGAGGCTCTCGCGCCACAGTCCGTCGAGGAACTGCGCCGTGGCACACCGGTCGATGGCCGGGTCGTGCGGCGACGCGGCGTGCAGGGCCGCGACCTGCCGCGCGACGGCGGTGACGACCCCGGCGACCGGCTCGCCTCGCTGCACCAGCGCGGCGAGCCGACGGTCGTCGGGCAGCCGGCGCATCTCGACGAGGTGCTCGCACACCTGCCCGTCGGGCCCGTGCACGTCGGCGACGCCGAGGTAGACGTCCGGGGCGAGACGCCGGTTGAGTTCGACCTCACGGTGGCAGGCCCGCTCCCGCGCCTGCCGGGTCCGGTTGTCGAGGAACCCGAGATCGAGCGGCTTCTTGAGCTTGTGCACGCGGCCCCCGACGAAGAACACCACCGAGGTGTGGGTCTCGCGGATGGCCGCGTATGCGGGTTCGGATCGGTCGGTGCCGGTCACGGAGTTCCTCCCGATGAGGCTTGTCGAACGTCGGTACGCTGCCCACCTTGCCTCAGGGTGGACCGGATCGCGCGCCGGCAGAAGTGCCGAAGGTCTCTCGTGTGGTTGCACCGGAACCGGTGCCGGATACGCGGTACGTTTCACTCGGGCTATCCGGGAATGGGGTGACATGAGCACGAACGCGCGGGGCTCGGAATCGGGGAGACAACCGACGGTGGTCGTCGCCGAGACGACGACGCCGATCGAGCGCAAGCTGATCGCGAGCTGGCTGCGGTCGGACCGGGTGCCGACGGAGTACCGCGCCGACGGCCCGGTCGAGGAGATGGAACTCGACCCGCGCCGGCTCGCGCGCGATCTCGTGGACCGGGACGACGATCCCCTGGTGCTCCCCGTGGGGGTGGTGTGGCTGCCGGAGGCCCGGGACGGCGAGCGCCGGGTCCGATTCTCCGACGTCGTGGCGCTGACCAACCCGCGCAGTCCGAACCGGCTCCTGCAGAAGTGGCTGGTCGGGCGGTCCCCCGACCGCTACCGGATCGTTCTCGCCGAGCCGGCGCGGCTGAGCGAGCTGCGTGCCCGACACCTGGCCGAGGACGGTGATCCGGCACCCGAGTCGTTCGCCCGGTTCGTGACGCACCGCGCGGTGGTGGGCCTCGATCGGGCCGAGCGGGCCGTCATCGGCGACCGGTACAAGGTGCCGAAGCTGGTGGCGGAGCAGATCATGGACTCGGCGTCGTTCCGGCGCCGGCTCGACGCGATCAGCACCGAGCACAACATCGCGCCCGACGAGGTCCGGGCCCGGGCGACGTCCGCCCTCGGGGAACTCGTCGCCGTCCAGTCCCGGCTGGTGACCGACCTGTTCACCGAGATGATGCGTCCGCTGCACTCCGCGGCGTGGACCGTGCACGCCGACGAGTCCGGGCTGCGGAGCCTGCGCGAAGTCAACCGCCGGCATCCGCTGGTGTTCCTGCCCTCGCACCGGTCCTACGCGGACGCATTCGTGCTCGGCGACGTGCTGGCCCGGAACGATTTTCCGCGAAACCACCTCATGGGGGGCGCCAACCTGACGTTCTGGCCTATCGGCCCGATCGCCCGGCGCACCGGCACCGTCTTCATCCGCCGCAGCTTCGGCGACGATGCCGTCTACAAGGCGGCGCTCGAGGAGTATTTCGCGTATCTGCTGACCAAACGGTTCAACCTCGAGTGGTACTTCGAGGGCGGCCGCACCCGCACCGGCAAACTCCGCGCGCCGCGCTACGGTCTGCTCAACTATGTGGCCAACGCCATCCGGAGCGGCCGGGTCGAGGACGCGATGCTCGTGCCGGTGTCCATCACCTACGAGGGGCTCGCCGAGGTCGCGGCCGTCGCGGCCGAACAGACGGGCGCCCAGAAGAAGCCCGAGGGCCTGGCCTGGCTGGCCCGGTACGCGCGCAACCAGCAGCGCCGCGCCGGCAACGTGTACGTGCGGTTCGGCGAACCGCTGTCGATGCGCTCGCAGCTCGCCACGAGCGGGGACCCCGAGCTGTCCGGGGAGCCGGCCGAGCCCGCGAGCGAGCGCAGCCGCAAGGCGCTGCAGAAGGTCGCGTTCGAGGTGGCCGTGGGCATCAACTGCCACACCCCGGTCACGGTGAACTGCCTGGTAACCCTCGCTCTGCTCGGCGTCCGGGACCGGGCGCTGACCCTGGACGAGGTGCGGGCGGTGATCGCGCCGGT
Organism: Rhodococcus sp. 14C212; assembly: GCF_011058195.1. Classification (NCBI taxonomy): domain Bacteria; kingdom Bacillati; phylum Actinomycetota; class Actinomycetes; order Mycobacteriales; family Nocardiaceae; genus Rhodococcus; species Rhodococcus sp. 14C212. Next base: position 5,715 of record NZ_JAALEH010000108.1, read on the forward strand.
GCGCCGGTACATCGACGCCCGCGGGATACCCCAGGGCGAACTCGGCGTCCTCGACATCGAGGGCGGCCTCGAGAACGTCCTCGCCTCGCTGAGCGATGCCGGTGTGGTCACCACCTACGCCGGCGGGGACGAGCCGGTCTACGCGATCCAGCCCGGGCAGCACCTGGTCGCCGCGTTCTACCGCAACAGCGGCGTGCACTGGTTCGTCAACCGTGCCCTGATGGAGCTGGCCATCCTCCACGCGCACGCCAATCCGGGCCTCGACCCGGTGCGGGCGGCGTGGGAGGAGGCCAAGGCGGCGCGCGACCTGCTCAAGTTCGAGTTCTTCTTCCCCGACCGGGACCGGTTCGAGGCCGACATGCGCGACGAGATCGCCCTGCTGATGCCGTCCTGGCGCGACGCCTTGCCGGACGTGGAGCTCGCGCTGGCCGCACTCCTCGAAACCGGGTTCTTCATGGTGCATCGAGCCCTGCGGTCCTTCTTCGACGCGCAGCTCGTCGTCGCCGAGCGGCTCGCCCGGCGCGACCCGTCCCTGCAGGTCGACCGCAAGGCGTTCCTGGACGAGTGCGTCGCGGTCGGCCGGCAGATGCTGCTGCAGGGCCGGTTGTTCGGACCCGAATCGGTCTCGTCGGAACTGTTCGCGACGGCGTTACAGCTTGCCGCCAACCGCGGGCTGCTGGAACGTGGGGGTGCGGAGATTCGGCAGAAGCGGGAGGAGTTCGCGGCACAGCTGCTGGCGGTGGGTGAGCGGGTCCGGCTCGCCGAATCTCTCGACGTATCCAACAGAAAGGCGGAGCGGTGATCCTCGAGGAAGCGCTCGAGCGGGTGCGTACCGGGCCGAAGGGTCCGGAGATCGCGGCATTCTTCGACTTCGACGGCACCATCGTCCACGGCTTCTCCGGTCTGCACTTCTTCCGCGACCGGTTGCTCGCCGGGAAGGTCGGCGCCGCCGAACTCGCCGCAACCATGCTCAACGGCTTGCGCGGCCACGACACCGAGGCGGATTTCGAGCGGTTCGTCGCGGTGGCGTTCAAGGCGTGGGGCGGGCACACCGAGGACGAGCTGTACGAAATCGGGCGCCGGTTGTTCGCGTCCACGATCGCCGGCCACATCTATCCCGAGGCGTGGCAGCTCATCCGGGCGCACCAGGCGGCGGGGCACACGGTGGTGATCGCGTCCTCGGCGTCGCGCTACCAGATCCAGGCGACGGCGGATGCGCTCGGCGTCGAGCACGTCCTGTTCAGTCCCCTCGAGGTGCGCGACGGCGTGCTCACCGGCCGCGTAGACGGGAAGTCGTTGTGGCGCAGCGGCAAAGCGCAGGCCGTGGCGGCGTTCGCCGAGGCGAACAACATCGATCGCGAGCAGAGCTACACGTATTCCAACGGGGGCGAGGACGCCGACTTCCTCGCCACGATGGGCAATCCGACGCCGACCAATCCGGACCGGAACCTCGAGCGCACCGCCGCCGCGCAAGGCTGGCCGATCCTGCGATTCAGGCCGCGCGGAACGCCGGGCACCAAGGAGGTGGTCCGCACCCTCGCCGCGTACGGCGGACTGTTCGGCTCGGTGTGGACGGGCGTCGGCCTCGGCCTGCTCAACCGCAACAAGAAGGTGGCGCTGGACTCGATCGCCACCCTCACCGGTGAGGTGCCCCTCGCGCTCGCCGGCATCGACGTGAACATCCGGAACGAGGCCAACGCCTGGTCACAGCGCCCCGCGGTGTTCATCTTCAACCATCAGAGCCAGCTCGATCCGGTGATCATGGCGCGGGTGCTGCGGCACAGCTTCACCGGGGTCACGAAGAAGGAGATGGCGAGCGACCCGCTGTTCGGGCTGGTGCTCCGCTTCGTCGGTGCGGCGTTCGTGGACCGGGCCAACACCGAGCAGGCGAAGGCGGCACTCGGTCCCGTGGTCGACACGCTGCGCGAGGGCACCTCGGTGATCATCGCGCCGGAGGGCACCCGCTCCCTGACCCCGGAGATCGGCCGGTTCAAGAAGGGCGCGTTCCACATCGCGATGCAGGCGGGCGTGCCGATCGTGCCGGTGGTGATCCGCAACGCCGGGGAGGTGCTGTGGAAGCACTCCACGGTACTGCGGCCGGGAACCGTCGACGTGGTGGTCCTCGATCCCATCGACGTGAGCGACTGGACCCTCGACGAGCTCGGTCCGCGGGTCGCGGAGGTCGAGGACCTGTACCGGAAGACGCTGGCGAACTGGCCCGCGACCGCATGACCGATGCGGGTGAGAACGGGGGCGCGCCCGTGGGCGAAGACGACCACACCCCGGGCCACGGAGTAGACAACGGCAACGGCAACGGCAACGGCAACGGCAACGGCGGAATGTCGCCGACCCGGCGCCGGCGCCTCAAGTGGCTGCTCGGGCTCGTGCTCGTCGTCGTCCTCACCGTGGAGGTCGTTCTCGTCTGGCCGGAGCTGAAGACCAGCGTCGGCAGCCTCGGCGACCTGCGCTGGTGGTGGGTGGGCGCGGCGATCCTGGCCGCACTGACCGAGATGTCGAGCTTTGCCCGGGTACAGCGCACCCTGCTGTCCGCGGCCGGGGTCACCGTGACACAGCGCCAGTCCCTGTCGGTGGCGTACGCGGCGAACTCGATGAGCGTGACCCTGCCCGGCGGACCGGTGGTCGCCACCACCTTCACCTACCGGCAGATGCGCAAGTGGGGGGCCAGCCCCGTCGTCTCCACCTGGCAGCTGGTGATGGCCGGCCTGCTGCAGGCCGCCGGTCTGGCGCTGCTCGGCCTGGTCGGCGCGCTGCTCGTCGGTGCCACCACCAACCCGTTCTCGCTCATCTTCTCCCTCGGCGGGTTCGCGGCGTTCCTGGTGCTCGTGCAGTACGCGGCAAGCCGGCCCGACGCGTTCGAATCGATCGGCATCATCGCGCTGCGCGGAGTGAACCGCCTGCGCAAGAAGCCCGCGCGGGCCGGTACCCGCGCCTGGCAGCGGATCGTGGCACAGCTCCAGGCGGTCCAGCTCGACCGCACCCACGCCGCGCGCGCGTTCGGCTGGTCGTTGTTCAACTGGCTGTGCGACGGTGCGTGCCTCGCCTTCGCCGCGTACGCGATCGGCGGCAAGCCCAGCCTGGCCGGCATCGCCGTCGCGTACGCCGCGGGTACCGCCGCCAGCCGCGCAATCCCCCTCCTGCCCGCCGGGCTCGGCGTGATGGACGCCGTGCTCGTGCCCGCGCTGACGGCCAGCGGGATGACCGGCGCGCAGGCCCTGGCCGCCGTCGTCGTATACCGGCTCGTGAGCTTCCTGATGATCGCGTCGATCGGCTGGGTGATATTCGCCCTGCGCTACCGCGGCGCACCGCCGGACGAGGAACCGGGTCCGGAACTCGACAAGTTGTGGCGGGACTGAGCTCCGCTCCGACACACCGCGGCCGTCCCCCTCGGATCACCCACGGGGCAGGCGCGCGGGCGCTAGCGTCGACAGTCTGTAACCGAGGAAAGGTATGTCAGTGACTGAGGACGCAGCGGTGCGCAAGAGAGAGGTCTGGTCCGGCCGGTCGGTGTTCATTCTCGCCGCCATCGGCTCGGCGGTCGGCCTGGGCAACATCTGGCGCTTCCCGTACATCGCGTACGAGAACGGCGGCGGGGCGTTCATCGTGCCGTATCTGGTGGCCCTGCTGACCGCGGGCATCCCGTTGCTGTTCGTCGACTACGCGATCGGTCACAAGTTCCGCGGGTCGCCGCCGCTGGCGTTCCACCGCCTCAAGCGCGCGACCGAGAGCCTCGGCTGGTGGCAGGTGGGCATCTGCTTCGTCATCGGCGTCTACTACGCGGTGATCATCGCGTGGGCGCTGCGCTACACGTTCTTCTCGGCCACGCAGGCATGGGGCGACGACGCGGAGACCTTCTTCCTGCAGGACTTCCTGCAGATGAACGCGGACGCCGCGTTCGGCCTCGACTTCGTCCCGGGCGTGGCGTGGCCGCTGCTCGGCATCTGGGTCGTGGTGCTCGTCATCCTGGGTCTGGGCGTGCAGCGCGGCATCGGCGCGGCGAACCGGTTCTTCGTGCCCTTGCTGCTGGTGCTGTTCGCCGGCATGGTGGTGCGGGCGCTGACCCTCGACGGCGCCGCCACCGGTCTCGACGCGTTCTTCCGGCCGGACTGGTCGGCGCTGACCGACACCGGGGTGTGGATCTCCGCCTACGCGCAGATCTTCTTCTCGCTGTCCGTCGCGTTCGGCATCATGGTCACCTACTCGTCGTACCTCAAGCACCGGACCAACCTCACGGGCTCGGGTCTCGTCGTCGGCTTCTCGAACTCGAGCTTCGAGATCCTCGCCGGAATCGGCGTGTTCTCGGCGCTGGGCTTCATGGCACAGGCGCAGGGCGTCGCCGTCGACGAGGTGGTCAGCGGCGGTATCGGGCTGGCGTTCATCGCGTTCCCGACGATCGTCTCGGAAATGCCGGGCGGTTCCCTGTTCGGCCTGCTGTTCTTCGGCTCGCTCGTCTTCGCCGGTTTCACCTCGCTGATCAGCATCATCCAGGTGTGCGTGTCGGCGGTCGAGGACAAGACCGGCTTCACCCGCGTGCCGGCGGTCCTGCTCGTCGGTGGCGTCGCAAGCATCACCTCGCTGCTGCTCTTCCCGACCACCACCGGCCTGAACACCCTCGACGTGGTCGACCGCTTCGCCAACCAGTTCGGCATCGTCGGGGTCGCCTTCGCGACACTCGTGGTGCTCGCGTGGGGACTGCGCCGGTTGCCCGAGCTGCAGGACCATCTGAACTCGGTGTCGTCGTTCCGGGTAGGCCTGCTCTGGCGGGTCTTCGCCGGCGTCCTCACCCCGGTCGTGCTCGGCTACATGCTGATCAGCGAGATCGTGGACCGGATCGACGAAGGCTACAACGACCTGCCGGACGCACTCGTCATGACGTTCGGGTGGGGCGTGCAGGTGCTGGTGATCGTGATCGCGGTGGCATTGTCCTTCGCGCCGTGGGGCCTGACCGACGCCGAGCTGGCGCATACCGAATCGACGGAAGCGGGAGAGAGACTGTGAGTGGATCTGCGATCGGGATGATGCTCGTCGCGCTGGGGCTGGTGTGGGGCGGTCTCACGGTCAGCCTGCTGCACCTGCGCCGGAATCCGGACGAGACTTCGGGGCTGGCGCCGGCGGAACCCCGCCACGACTGAAATGTCCGGTCTCGAACCGGACACAACTCGTTTCGTTTGAATAACACCACGCCGCGCCGGACTGGCCGGTCTGTTCTTCGTGTGGTCTGCTTGACCCCACGAACACCATGAGTCACACGAGTAACACCAGACCCATGGGCCTCCGCCCCGGAGCCGTCGCACGACTCCGGGGCGGAGGGTGTTCCGGTTCCGACCACGTACAGGAGCGAAGCATGACCACCAGGACCACCCGGCGCAGGCTGCGCCGGCTCACCGCCGCAGCCTCCCTCACCGTGGCCGCTGCTCTGGCGCTGCCCACCGTCGCGGCCGCCGAACCCCCCGCGGACCCCGCAGTCGCCGCGGCGCCGGCGCCCGACCCGCTCCTCGGCGCCCTCGAGACGCTCCGGGCCCAGCCGGGCGCCGATGCGCTCGCGCTCGCCGCCGCGGAGGCCATCGGCTCCGCCCGCGGCGGTGCCACCGACGTCGCCGAGAACTCGCCGCTCTCCGCCTACGAGGACGCAGTGGAGTTCCTGCGCGGCCTCGGCATCGAGCCGTTCCTCTACCCCACCGGCGCGCCCTTCTGCACCGAGGGCGGCAGCCTGCCGCTCGGTATCGCCCCTGCCGTCGCCGGCGCCGCTCCCGGCCCGTGGCCCAACCTGAACATCCCGGCGGTCGGTCCCGTCAATGCCGTGGATCCCGGCGAGACCCTGTTCGCCTTCGTGCCCATGGGCGTCGAGAAGGACGGCGGGAACACCACCGGCATGCAGGTCGCCTGGTTCAACGTCAACACCTTCCAGGGCGGGTTCGTGCCCATGGGCACCATCGCCGAGGCCGCAGCCCTCGCCGTGCCCGGAGGACTGCCCGAGTTCGCCAAGCCCCTCGTCGCCGCCGCGGTGCAGAACTTCTTCGCCGGCGCGGTCCCGCTCGGCGGAGTCCGCGCGGCACCGGTCGCGACCGGCTCGGGAACCGTCCTCGCCGCCGTGTTCGGCACGGTGCAGAACGGCGAGACGTCGTGCTTCTTCCTCCCGACCGTGGGGATCGTGGAGGTTCCCGCCTGATCCGTCGCGTCCGGGGCGCGCATGCGCGCCCCGGACGCGTCAGCCGATCGCCTGCAGCTTCTCCAGCCGGTCGAACACGAGCCGCACCACGCTGTCCATGTGCGCCATCACCTGATCCGCCGTGGCCCGACCGGCGGCCCAGCTCACCAGGTTCGACATCCACACGTCCGCGATCACGTGCACCGCGTTGAGGAGCTGCTCGCTGACCACCTCGACCCCGGCCGCGCGGGCGTACATCCCGGTGATGATCGCTCCGAGCCGGTCGAGCTCGGCCGACGACGAGGCGTCCGCGAACATCGCCGCACGCACGAGCGCGTCGTAGAGGTTGTGGTCGCTCTCGAGCCGGCCGATGTAGCCGTGCAGCACCGACATGATCCGTTCGTGAGCCGAGTCGCCGGGGATGTCGGTGTCGCCGAACCTGTTGCTCAGATCTTCGAACAGCATCACCATCGCCACCACCAGCAGGTGGTTCTTGGACGGAAAGTAGCGGTACACGGTGCCCAGCGCCACACCCGACCGCTCGGCGACGGCACGCATCTGGACCGCGTCGTATCCGCCCTCGGAGGCCAGTTCCTTCGCGGTCTCGATGATCCTCAGGTAGCGGGCGCGCTGGGCCGGCTTCAGGTCCGCGCCGAGCAGCGAAGTGGACCGCGCCTTCGTTCGGGATGCTGCACTCGGCTCCGCCATCGTCCTCACCTTTCGTACGCCTGCCCGCCAGCGTAGTGCGCCTTCCCTGGACCGGCGCCGGGACCTGACCGAAAAAATGGACAGGTGTCTGGAACAGGTTCCACCCAGCACTAGAACGCGTTACAGTTGCGTGGACCCGACAAGTAGGGAGGCAGCTTCCGTGCGTCACGGCATCACCCTGTTCACCAGCGATCGCGGCATCCGGCCCGAGAGGGCCGCCCTTGCGGCCGAGGAACGCGGCTTCGACGCGTTCTACGTCCCCGAACACACCCACATCCCCGTGCGCCGCGAATCCGCACACCCCGGCACCGGCAACGAGACGCTGCCCGACGACCGGTACCGCCGCACGCTCGACCCGTGGGTCGCCCTCGGACTCGCCGCCGCCGTCACCTCGACCATCAGGCTCGGCACCTCGGTGGCCCTGCCCCTCGAGCACGACCCCATCACGCTGGCCAAGACCATCGCGACCCTCGACCACCTCTCCGGCGGGCGAGTCGTCCTCGGCGCGGGCTTCGGCTGGAACGCCGAGGAACTCGCCGACCACGGCGTACCTCCCGGCAAGCGGCGTACCGCCCTGCGCGAATACCTCGAGGCGATGCAGGCGCTGTGGAACGAGGAGGAAGCCTCCTACGACGGGCAGTTCGTCTCGTTCGGCCCGAGCTGGGCCTGGCCCAAGCCGATCCAGCAGCCCCGCCCACCGGTGCTGATCGGCGCGGGCGGCACCGAGCGCACCTTCGCGTGGATCGCCCGCTCCGCCGACGGCTGGATCACCACCCCGATCGAACGGGACATCGACGACAACGTCGAGCGGCTGCGCGCCACCTGGGCCGAGGCCGGCCGCGACGGCGCCCCGGAGATCGTCGTCCTCGCCGGCCGGCCCGACCCCGCCAAGCTCCAGCAGTGGCGCGACCTCGGCGTGACCGAAGTGATGTTCGGCCTGCCCGACCGCTCGGAGGACGAGATCCTCGCCTACCTGGACAAGCTCGCCGCCACGCTGGAACCGACCCGCTGACGGTCCACAACCGAGAAGGAAACACCTCCATGACCACAGCCCCCTTCCGCCCGCTCCGTGCCGCAGAGGTCACCGCCTGGGACCACGAGGCCGACGTCGTCGTCGCCGGCTACGGCATCGCCGGCGTCTCGGCCGCCATCGAGGCCGCGCGAGCCGGCACCGACGTGCTGATCCTCGAACGCACCGGCGGCTGGGGCGGTGCCGCCTCCCTGTCCGGAGGAATCGTCTACCTCGGCGGCGGCACCCCGCTGCAGCGCGAACTCGGGTTCGAGGACACCCCGGAGAACATGAAGAGATTCATGCTCGCCGCTCTCGGGCCCGGCGCCGACGAGGCCAAGATCTCGGAATACTGCGACGGCAGCGTCGAGCACTACCACTGGCTCACCGACAACGGAGTGGTCTTCAAACCGGCGTTCTGGGGCGAGCCCGGATGGGAGATCCCCGGGGACGACGGCCTGATGTACTCGGGGGGCGAGAACTCCGCCCCGTTCAACGAGATCGCCACACCCGCCCCGCGCGGCCACGTGCCGCAGATGAGCAACAAGCGCACCGGTGAGCAGGGCGGCGGGTACATGCTGATGAAGCCGCTCGCCGAGACGGCCGAATCCCTCGGCGTGAAAACCGTCTTCGACATCCGGGTGCAGCGGCTGATCGTCGACGACACGGACCGGGTCGTCGGGATCGCCGCCAAGAAGTACGGGAAGGAGGTCTTCGTGCGGGCGCGGCGCGGCGTCGTGCTCACCACCGGCAGCTTCGCCTACAACGAGGCCATGATCACCTCGTTCGCCCCGCAGCTGATCGGCCGCCCGGCTGCCGCGATCGAGGAGCACGACGGCTGCTCCATCCGGATGGCTCAGGCCCTCGGCGCCGACCTCGCGCACATGAGCGCCACCGAGGTGGCGTTCTTCGCCGACCCGCAGCTGATGGCGCGCGGCATCCTCGTCAACGGCCGCGGCCAGCGGTACGTTCCCGAGGACACCTACCCGGGACGCATCGGGCAGCTCACCCTTCTCGAGAACGACAACCAGGCGTACCTGATCATCGACGAGGCGGCGTACGAACAAGGTTGCACGACGACGAGTTCCACCCCGTACTTCCGGTTCCCGCCGAAGTGGGCGGCGGAGACGGTCGCCGAACTCGAATCCGACATGGGCCTGCCGGAGGGCACGCTGCAGGCCACCGTCGAGGTGTACAACCGGCACGCCGCGGCCGGCACCGATCCCGTCCTCGGGAAGAAGCCGGAGTGGGTCACGCCGATCGGCACCCCCGTCGCAGCCCTGGACCTGCGCAACTGCACCGCGGGCTTCACCCTCGGCGGCCTGCGCACCACCGTGAACTCGGAAGTCCTGCACGTGTCGGGCGAACCGATCCCGGGCCTGTATGCCGCGGGCCGGTGCACCTCCGGCGTGTGTGCGGGGGGCTACGCGAGCGGCACGTCGCTCGGGGACAGCAGCTTCTTCGGCCGTCGCGCCGGCGTCGCTGCCGCCTCCGCCGAGTGTGGCCGAATGTCACATGGGTTCGATTCGATCGAACCCATGTGACATTCGGCCCGGTTCGGGGTGGTCAGAAGAGGGCGCCGACATCGCGACGGACGATATCGTCGGCACCGAACTCCGCCAGCGCCGCGATCGTCATGGACGGATTGCACGCCCCGGTCGAGCCGGGGATCTTCGCGCCGTCCACGACGTAGAGGCCCCGCTGGCCCAGCACGCGGCCCGCGTCGTCGCAGACCGACTCGAACGGTGCGCCGCCGAGCGGATGAAAGGTGTTGACGTCGGCGGCGTTGACGTCGACGACGATCGCCGCCGGCCCGGCTACCTGCCGGATGCGAGCCTCGATGGCCCGGGTGAGCTCCCGGTCGTAGGTCTGGTCCCAGTCGACCACGGCGTCGTCGAGCACCGAATCGTAGTGCCAGTGGCCGAGCCCACGGACGACCCCGAGCCCGATCACCGAGGTTGTACCCAGGTCGGCCGGGAAGGGCACCGGGCCGGTGACGATCATGAGAGGACCGGCCGGATTCCCGAGATCCTTGAAGCCGACGCACGCGGGTCCGCCCTGCCAGGCACCCGGACTGAACAGCGGGGTCGTCACCGAGAACACGCGGTCGCCGTTGTTGCCCCATCCCGTTCCCACGGCCTCGGGCAGATCCGGGATCAGACCCTTCGCGAGCGCCTTGACGAGAAGCCTTGTGGTACCTGGTGATCCGGCACCGAGAAACAGCGCGTCGGCGAGGATGCGCTTACGTTCGAGGACCACACCGTCCGTGGAGATCCGGTCCGTGTGCGCGATCCACGTGCCGTCCCGTCCGCGCTCGATGTCGTTGACCCGGTGCAGCGTCTCGATGCGGACGTTGCCCGTGGCCTCGGCCTCCGTCAGGTACGTCACGTCGACGGAGAACTTGCCGCCGTTGTTCACGCCGTAGATCAGGTCGCCGTTGGTGTACGACGGCGCCAGTTCGCCGGCCAGCTCCCGCCGGGCGAACTCCCAGTCGATGGGCATCGGCACACGGAGTGGCTCGAAGCCCTCCTCGGCAACCCGTTCGAGGAACTGTCTCGACGAGCGGTAACGCTCGTGGTTCAGCAGGTCGTCGGGGATGGTCTGCAGACGCAGCGTGCGCGCCACGCGGGGATAGTGTTCGGCGGCGAGCAGGTCGTAGTCGATGCGCGACGACACGCTCTGCGCGAAGCGCTCCCCGTCGGGCTGCAGCGTCATCCCATGGTAGAGAAGGGAACTGCCGCCCACCCCGGCTCCGCACAGGATGTCGATGCCGTTGCCCTTCACCCGTTCCATCAGCCCGGTGTAGGGCTGCGACGGGATGGGCGGTGCCGCGGTCATCACCGGCAGCGGCGACAGCCACGACGCCCGCCGGTCCGGGGTCATCATGTGTGGGAAGGTCTCCGCGTTGGGACCGGAGGGCCAGCGCAGGCCCCGTTCGAGCACGACCGTGCGCACGCCCGCCCGGCCGAGATGCGCGGCGGTGACGCCGGCACCGAATCCGCTGCCGACGATCACGGCGCGGTGACGTTCCTCGGTCACCGCGGGCCGGGCCCGCGCGACGGACGGCAGGGACAGTCCGACCGCGGCGGCGGCCGCTCCGCCGAGCAGGGCACGACGGGAAATTCTCGGGGTCACTCCGATTCGCTCCTGACTGCACGCAGCCACCCGAGCGAATGTATCGCTCACCTTCTCAGGCCGACAGAACGATACATTCGCTCGCGTCGGGTGGGGGCTGTCTCTTGGACACATCGGACGCTG
>NZ_JAALEH010000109.1:0-16501 GCF_011058195.1 Rhodococcus sp. 14C212
CCCCACAACCCCGCCCACTCCCCGGGCGGCTCGTCGAGCGGGTCCGCCGCCGCCGTGGCGGACGGCCAGGTGCCGCTGGCGCTCGGAACCCAGACCGCGGGATCGGTGCTGCGCCCCGGCGCGTACTGCGGGGTGTTCACCCTCAAGCCGACCTACGGCCGGTGGCCGTTCGACGGCGTGCTGCCGGTGGCGCTCACCTTCGACACCGTCGGCGGTTTCGCCCGGCACCCAAGCGATCTCGCGGCCCTCGACGGGGTTCTCGCCGATCCGGGCTCGGAACGGGACCTGCCCGCCACGGCCGCGCTGCGCGTCGGGGTGCTGCGCCCGCCGTGGTCCGACCGGGCCACCCCGGCGGCCGCGGCGATGCTCGAACGCACCGTCGACGCCCTGCGGGACGTGGTAGCCGATGTCGTCGACATGCCCGTGCCCGAGGACCTCGCGGCCCTCGACGAGGCGCACACGCTGATCATGGCCGCCGAGGCGTCCGCCGCGCTGGCCGGCCGGATCGACCGCCCCGGCCGGATCAGCGACCAGCTCACCCGGTTCCTGGCCGACGGCCGCAGCGCCCCGGCCGGCGCGATCCAGAACGCCCGGATCGTGTTGCGCCGCGCGCGCCGCTTCGTCGACGACGCCCATCGCGACGTCGACGTGCTGCTGACCCTCGCCTCGACCGGAGGGGCCCCGGCCGGCATCGCGAGCACCGGGGATCCGATCTTCAACAAGCTCGCCAGCACCGCCGGCGTCCCCGCGGTGGGGCTGCCCACCGGGACGGGCACCGACCACCTCCCCCTGGGCATCCAGCTGATCGGGCCCGCCCACAGCGACCAGTCCCTCGTCCGCCTCGCCACGTGCCTGACCGACCGGTTCGGACTCGCCACGCGGTGCCCGCTCCCGGAGGAGCTGCCATGACCACCTCGACCGGACACCGGCAGGCGGTGCCGCTCGACGCCGAGCGGCGCGCGATGTACGACGCCGTCTGCGAGCGGCTCGACCCCGACCGCTTCCGCGACCTGCTCGTCTCCCTGATCAATATTCACAGCCCCACCGGACGTGAGCGTCAGGCGTCGGAATTCATGGCCGACTACCTGGCGAACACCGTCGGCATCGACGCCCGGTACCAGCCGATGAGCGAACACACCGGCAACGTGCTGGGAGAACGGCGGGGCACCGGCGGCGGCAGCAGGCTGCTGCTCTACGCACCCATCGACACCCACATCGACCCCGAAACCGACGTGCCGTGGGTGGGCCCCGCGTTGCGGCCGGACATGCTGCCCCGGGCCGTCGTCGACGGTGACCTGGTCATCGGGCTCGGCGCCTCGAACCCCAAGTGCATGGTCGCCGGACTCACCGAGGTCGTCCACGCGGTGGTCGACGCGGGCGTGCCCCTGCGCGGCGACCTCACCCTCGGCTTCGCCGGCGGCGGAATGCCGGTCACGATGAGCGCACGCGACAACGTGGGCATGAGCAGTGGTGTGTTCCACCTGCTCACCCACGGGGGGATGCCGGACCACGCGGTGGTGTTCAAGCCGTGGTGGGCGGTCTACCCGGAAGAGCCCGGCATGTGCTGGTTCAAGGTATCGGTGCGCGGCACCTTCGGCTACGCGGGAATCAGCCGGGGCACACCGGGATTCCGCTCCTCGATCGTGCCCGCCGCCACGGTGATCCAGGAGATCGAGGCGTGGCTGCCCGAGTACACCGCCCGCAACACCTCCGGCACGACCCTCCCGGAGGGATGGATCTCGGCGGTCCGGTCCGGCGACCCCGACAAGCCGGCCTTCCCGTCCGCGACCACCGAGATCTACCTCGACGTGCGAGTCAACCCGCGCACCAGTCCCGCCGACGTGCGGCACCAGTTCGCCCAGCTCGTCGACCGGATCCGCGGCGCCCACCCCGACATCGAACTGGACTGGGAGATGTACGGATCCCTGCCGGGCGGCATGACCGACCCGGACAACTGGATCATCCAGTCGTGCCGCCGCGGCTGGGAGGAGGTCGAAGGCCGCCCCTACGAGACGACCCCTCTGCTCGGCGGCCAGACCGACGGCACCCTCATCCGACGGCTCGGAATACCCTGCGCCCGAATCGGATACCCCTGGCCTCCCGCTGCCGCTCCGGCCGAACTGAACGAGGGCCTCGGCGGCATGGGCGTCGCCTCGATCAACGACGTCATGACCGCTACCCGCGCGGTCGTCTACGCGGTAGTCGACACCCTTACCCGCACCCGAGAGGAACTCGACCTGTGAACAGGATTCTCAACATCGTCCCCGTTCCCGTCCCACCGGAAGCCCTCGAGGCCTTCGCCGCCCAGATCCCCACATCCGTGGTGCATCCCGGCTTCGAGAACGTCTTCGTCTGCGCCCGCGCCGGCGGCACCACCCTCGACAGCGCCTACGAGACGACCCTGGCAGATGCGTTCGTGCTCGAGGCGGGATGCCGCGCCGAGGAACAGGGTTACGCCGCCGTGTGCGTCAACTCGATGAGCGACTCGGCGCTGGCGGCGCTGCGTTCCCGGCTGGCCATCCCGGTGGTGGCCCCGAGCCAGGCCTCGATGCTGCTCGCAAGCCTGCTGGGCAAGAAGTTTTCGGTGATCACCATGTGGCCGCAGTGGCACGAGCTCTACCACAAGGCGGCGCGCGAGCACGGGCTGACCGCCAAGCTCGCCTCGGTCCGCGACATCGGTGTCCCGCCGAACACCGCGGAGCTGCTGGCGGGCAAGGAGGACTTCGTCTTCGAGGCGCTCGAGCGGCAGGCCCGCGCAGCAATCGACGAGGACGGTGCGGACGTCATCATCCTCGGCTCGACGACCATGCACCAGAGTCACGCGTACCTCGAGAAGGTACTCGAAGTACCGGTCCTCAACCCCGGCGTCATCGCCTACAAGATGTGCGAACTGCTTGTCCAGACCGGGCTCAGCCACAGCAAGCACGCCTACCCCTCACCGAGCCTGATCCAGGACGAACTGCTGTCCGGGGCCGTCGCCGCCCTGTCGAGCTGAACGGAAGAACCATGACGAACACCCCCAACCCGGAAATCGCGCAGAGCATGCGCACCGGCACCTTCGAGACCAACTACCACGATGTCGGCTCCGGCGAGCCGGTACTGCTGCTCCACGGCTCGGGCGCGGGCGTCTCGGCCTGGGCGAACTGGCGCGGGCTCATTCCCGTGCTGGCGGAGAACTTCCGGGTGATCGCCCCGGATCTCGTCGGGTTCGGATACACCTCACTGCCCGACCCGGTGCACTTCTCCATCTTCGACACCTGGATCGACCAGGTGCTCGCCCTGCTCGACGGCCTCGGGATCGACAAGGCGCACGTGGTAGGCAACTCGTTCGGTGGAGGCCTGGCACTGAACCTGGCCACCAGGCATCCCGACCGGCTCGACCGGATCGTGCTGATGGGCGCAGGCGGGGTGCAGATCGAATTCACCGACGAACTCGACGCCCTGTGGGGATACACCCCGTCGGTGGAAAACATGAAGAAGATCATGGACATCATGGCCTATGACCGGTCGCTGGTGACCGACGAACTGGCCGAACTGCGGTATCAGGCGACGATCCGTCCCGGCGCCCAGGAGGCGTTCGAGAAGGTCTTCCCGCCCCCGCGCCAGCGGTGGCTCGACGCCCAGATCGTCCCCGACGAACAACTCGCCGCGATCGCCCACGAGGTGCTCATCCTGCACGGCCGGGAGGACCGGGTCGTGCCGCTCGACGCCTCCCTGCACATGTTCCACACCATCCCGAACGCGCAGTTGCACGCGTTCGGCCGGTGCGGGCACTGGACGCAGATCGAGCACGCGGCCCGCTTCCACTACCTCGTCGACCAGTTCCTCCGCGAGGCACGGGTCTGCGCCGAGGCAGGCGTCTGATGTCGGGCCGCACCGCCACCCTGGAAACGATCGAGAAGATCGCAAACACTCGCAGGACCGGCTGCATCGCGCAGGCCGCCGCCCGGCTCCGGACCGCCGAACGCGACCGCACCCCGTGTGCGCCGGTGCGCGAGCTGATCGGCACCGCCGACATCGACACCGCCTACGCGGTCCAGTCCCGCATCGTCGCCGAGTTCGTCGATGCGGGACGGATCCTCTCAGGCCGCAAGATCGGCCTGACCTCCGCCGCGGTACAGGCGCAACTCGGCGTCGACCAGCCCGACTTCGGGGTGCTGTTCGCCGACATGGACTGCTCCGCCGGGCGGCCCGTCGAGGCCACCCGGTTGCTGCAGCCCAAGGTGGAGGCCGAGGTCGCGTTCGTGCTGGGCACGGACATCGACGTGCCCGTCGACGAGGTCACCGTCCGCGGCTTCGTGGAGGCCGGCGCGCCCGCGCTGGAGATCGTCGATTCCCGGATCGCGGGATGGGACATCACCCTCGGTGACACGATCGCCGACAACGCCTCCTCCGGTCTGTACGTCCTCGGCGACCGCATTCCGCCCGGCGAGTTACCGGACCTGGCGGCGGTCCGGATGTCGATGACCGAGAACGGCACCGTGGTTTCGACGGGGACGGGCGCGGACTGCCTGGGCAGCCCCTGGGCGGCTCTCGCCTGGCTGGCGAATGTCTCCCGCTCACTCGGCGCGCCACTGCAGGCCGGTGAGGTCGTGCTGTCCGGAGCGCTGGGGCCGATGGCGACGGTCAGCGCCGGCAGCACCTACTCGGCCTCTATCGGCGGACTTGGCTGCGTCTCGGTCACCTTCACCCCGGGAGCGCCCGCATGAGCGTCAAGGTCGCCATCATCGGCTCCGGCAACATCGGCACCGACCTGCTGATCAAGATCAAACGATTGGCCACCGGGGAACTCGAAACGGTCGCGCTGGTGGGCATCGACTCCGCCTCCGACGGCCTCGCCCGGGCGAAGCGACTCGGAATCGAGGCGATCGCCACCGGAGTGCAGGGCCTCATCGACCACCCGCGCTTCGAGGAGATCGACATCGTCTTCGACGCGACGTCGGCCAAGGCGCACGAACACAACGAGACCGTGCTCCGCCCGTACGGCAAGCGGCTGATCGACCTGACCCCGGCTGCGCTCGGCCCGTACGTGGTGCCCTCGGTGAACCTCGACACCCACCTCGACGCGCCGAACATCAACATGGTCACCTGCGGCGGGCAGGCCACGATCCCGATCGTCGCCGCCGTCTCGCGCGTCACCCCGGTGCACTGGGCCGAGATCGTGGCCTCGATCGCGTCGAAGTCGGCCGGCCCGGGCACCCGCGCCAACATCGACGAGTTCACCGAGACCACCGCCGCGGCGATCGAGCAGGTCGGCGGCGCGGCCCGGGGCAAGGCGATCATCATCCTGAACCCAGCCGAGCCCCCGATGATCATGCGCGACACCGTGCTCGCCCTCGTCGGTGAGGACCGCCGCGACGAAATCGTCGCTTCGGTCGAGGCGATGGTCGCCACGGTCGCCGCCTACGTGCCCGGGTACCGACTCAAGCAGCAGGTGCAGTTCACCGAGGTGACCGAGCCGATGACCACCCTGACCGACCACACCGGCCCGCTGTGGAAGGTGGCGGTGTTCCTCGAGGTCAAAGGTGCCGCGCACTATCTGCCCGACTACGCCGGCAACCTCGACATCATGACCTCCGCCGCGCTGCAGGCCGCCCGCGCGATCGCGACACGGAAAGCACAGGTACCGGCATGAGCACAGGCACCCGAGCGACCACGAACGGCGGTGCGGCCCTGTACATCCAGGACGTGACACTGCGCGACGGCATGCACGCGATCCGGCACCGCATCACCCCCGAGGACGTCGCCCGCATCGCCGGCGCACTGGACGCGGCCGGGGTCGATGCGATCGAGGTCTCCCACGGAGACGGGCTCGCCGGTGCGTCGCTGACCTACGGCCCCGGAAGCAACACCGACTGGGACTGGCTCGAGGCCGCGGCGTCGGCCATCCACTCCGCCAGGCTCACCACCCTGCTGCTGCCGGGGATCGGCACGATCCACGAGCTGAAACGGGCGTATCGACTCGGCGTGCGCTCGGTGCGGGTGGCCACCCACTGCACCGAGGCCGACGTCTCCGCCCAGCACATCGCCACGGCCAAGGAACTGGGCATGGATGTCTCCGGATTCCTGATGATGTCCCACATGGCCCCCGCAGAGCACCTGGCCCGCCAGGCCAAGCTGATGGAGTCGTACGGCGCGGACTGCGTATACGTCACCGACTCCGGGGGCCGGCTGACCATGGACGGGGTGCGAGAGCGGGTCCGGGCCTACCGCGACCTCCTCGACGAGCACACCCAGATCGGGATCCACGCACACCAGAATCTGTCGCTGGCCGTGGCGAATTCGGTGACCGCGGTGGAGGAAGGCGTGATCCGGGTCGATGCCTCCCTCGCCGGGCAGGGTGCCGGCGCCGGCAACTGCCCGATCGAGCCGTTCGTCGCGGTGGCGGACCTGCACGGCTGGAAGCACTCCTGCGACCTGTTCGGGCTGCAGGACGCCGCCGACGACCTGGTCCGGCCGTTGCAGGACCGCCCTGTCCAGGTCGACCGGGAAACGCTCACCCTCGGATATGCCGGGGTCTACTCGAGTTTCCTGCGGCATGCCGAGACCGCCGCCCGGACCTACGGCCTCGACACCCGCGCCATCCTCGTCGAGGTCGGCCGGCGCGGCCTGGTCGGCGGACAGGAAGACATGATCACCGACGTCGCACTCGATCTGCGCACTCGAGTCGGGAACTGACACGGCGAAGGGCCGGCGCCCGTACCGGCCCACCCCTTCCACCAATCCGGCTGGAGAACCCATGAACATCGCCATCATCGGCGCCGGCGTTGCCGGACTGTGCTCTGCAAAACTGCTCACGGAGTTCGGCTTCGACGTCACGGTCTTCGACTCCACCCCCGACGTGGGCGGCGTGTGGAGCCGAACCCGGAGATACCCGGGCGTCACGACCCAGAACAACAAGGGCACCTACGCCTTCTCCGACTTCCCGATGCCGTCGCACTACCCCGAGTGGCCGACCGGCGAGCAGGTCCAGCGGTACCTGGCCGACTATGCCCGGCACTTCGGGCTCGACCGCTACATCCGGCTCGGCTGCCAAGTGGTGTCCGCAGACCTCGACGAGAATGCCGGCAGCTGGACGTTGACGGTGCGCGAGACCGGCACCGGCGCGGTCACCGAATCCCGGTTCGACCAGTTGATCGTCGCCAACGGCATCTTCTGCGACCCCTTCGTGCCCGAGTATCCGGGCCTCGAGGACTTCGCCCAGGCGGGTGGCCGCGTGTGCGCCGCGTCGGACTTCCACGACCTCAACGACGCCGCAGGCAAGGACATCGTGGTGGTCGGATACGGCAAGTCGGCCTGCGACATCGCCGAAGCGCTGAGCGAAGCCGCGCGGTCGACGACCGTGGTGGCGCGGGAAGTCACCTGGAAGATGCCGCGCAAGCTCGCCGGCGTGGTCAACTACAAGTACATCCTGCTCACCCGCCTCAGCGAGGGCCTGTTCGAGCACCTCGACCAACGCGGCTTCGGTCGGTTCCTCACCGGCTCGGGCCGGTTCCTGCGCAACGCGTTGCTCGGCACGGTGGAAGCCGTCACCAAGCGCCAGCTCCTCCTCGGGGAGCTCGGACTGCTGCCGGAGGGGTCGTTCGAACGGATCGTGCGGCACGCGGTGGGCCTGGCCACCGAGAACTTCTACGAGAAGATCCGCGACGGCGTCATCGACCTCCGTCGCGGAACCACGATCGTCGGGCTCTACGACAAGGACGGCCGGCCCACCGTGGAACTGTCCGACGGCACGGTGCGCTCGGCGGACGTCGTCGTCTGTGCCACCGGATTCACCCAGCGGGTTCCGTTCCTCCGCGAGGACCTGCAGCGGCGTGTCACCGACGGCAACGGCAACTTCGAGCTGTACCGCCAGATCATGCCCCTCGACGTTCCCCGGCTGTTCTTCGTCGGCTACGGTTCGTCGCTGTTCAGTCCGCTCAGCGCGGAAGCTGCCGCGATGTGGGTCGTCAGCTTCCTCAAAGGAGGCAGCGAGCTGCCCTCGCTCGAGGCGCGCCGCGCCTTCACCAGGAAGAGACTCGATTGGATGATCGAGCGGACCGGGGGCAAACACGCCCGGGGCACGAACATCATCCCGTTCTCGCTGCGGCACGTCGACGAGGTCCTCGACGAGATCGGGGTGAACGTCGGGCCGCTGACCCGGTTCCGCCAGTGGTTGCTTCCGGCCGATCCCGGCTCGTACCGGACCTCGGTCGCGAAGCTGCACAAGAAGCTGAAGTCCACCGCCCCGGCTCGCACTGCGTGACGTTGCTGCGGTGCATCTTTTGGGCGGCCACCGCAGCCCAAAAGATGCACCGCTGCGGCGGTCGTCAGGTCGGACCGCCGGCGCGCGCCCTGGCGACGGCACCGCCGAGCGCGACATTGCCCCGATACACCTCGACATTGACGTCCAGGCTGCGACCGCCGGTCGCGCGGTGGAAGTGGTCGAGCAGGAACGGCGTCGTGTCCTTGCCGGCGACCCCGGCGGCCGCGGCCCGCTCCTCGGCCTCGTGCAGCACCCGCGCATGCAGGCCGGGGTCGAGCTGGGCGTCCTCCGAGACCGGATTCGCAAGCAGAACAGCGGCTTTCAGTCCGAGTGCGTCCCGGGCACGGACCAGATCGGCGACCTCGGCCGGGGAGTCGACGGAATACTCGAGCGGGCAGCCGCTGTCGCGGATGTAGAAGCCGGGAAAGCTCGTCGTGCGGTAGCCGACGACGGGGATGCTCAGGGTCTCGAGCCGTTCGAGCGTGGCCGGGATGTCGAGGATCGACTTGACGCCGGCACTGACGACGAGGATCGGCACGGTGGACAGGGCGACCAGGTCGGCGGACTCGTCGAAGGTGCTCTGCGCGCCGCGGTGCACGCCGCCCAGCCCGCCCGTCGCGAAGACCTCGACACCGGCGCGGTGTGCGAGCAGCGCCGTGGCGGCAACGGTGGTGCCGCCGGACAGTCGTCGCGCCACGGCGATCGGCAGGTCGCGCACACTCAGTTTCGTCACCGTCTCCGCCGTCGCGAGGTCGGTGATCTCGTCGGTGGACAACCCCACCGTGGGGACGCCGCGGAGCACGCCGACGGTGGCGGGGACGACGTCCGCCTCCCGCAACCGCGACTCCGCCTCGAGCGCCACCTCCAGGTTGCGGGGACGCGGCAGGCCGTGGGTGAAGATCGTCGATTCCAGGGCCACCACCGGCCGACGGGCTGCGACGGCGTCGCGCACCTCGTCCGATATCCGGATCACCGGGTCCATGCGGCTCCTCTCGTTGCGTGCAGGGTAGCGGCGGGGGGCGAGCGCCGCTGAGCGTCCGGACTGTGTCCTCAGAGCAGTTCGCGGATTCCGCACAGCGGCAGATGGATCCACCCCTCCCGGACCGCGACGGCGCGCTGCGCCGCATCGGGCCGGGCGGTTCTTCCGAGCGCTGCCGCTCGGGCAACGAGACCGGCGACCACCGCATCGAACGCGTCGTCGGAGGCCACACAGAGGTCCCGGAAGCCGCCGAGCCTCAGTCCCGGCAGGGATCGCTCCAGTGCGGCCACCGATGCGGCCCGCGCCTCGCGGTTCTTCGCGCTCTTGTACCCCTTGAACGGCAGGCCCCAGCCCTGCAGCGCAGCAGCGGGATACACCTCGACCACCGTTCCGTCGACGCGGTCGACATCCACCCCGACGGCATCGAGTTCCGCGAGCAGACCCGCACACCGGAGCGCCACATGGGCGATGAGATCCGCGGACACGCTCAGCGGGACGATTCCCGTCCCGGCATGCACCACGCGGTCGGTCAACCGCCGCACCAGCGGGAGGCGTCCGGTTCGGCTGCTCAGGGCGCGTTCGCGCGAGTATTCGAGGCGGTGGTGCGCGCCGACGAAGTCCACGAACGCGTCGGGCCACCCGAAGGGCGCGTCGATCCCACTGCCGTCCGCCGCGGCGATCGCGGTCACGATCTCCGGGTCGGTCGCGCCGAGCCGCAACTCCCGCACCGTCGCGGTGCCGTGCTCCCAGACGACGGTGGCGACCGCCGTCTTCGCCGGCTCGGCCGCGAGGTCGACCCCTACCGTCTTCACGGACGTCACGGTATCCGCTGCCCGTCCCCGGGAGCCTGCACCCGTAGTGTGCACCGTGCACCCCCTCGGTCCCACCACAACGGCTGCAAGCACGCACTCGAGGGTGCGAGCGCCGGCGCCCACCCGATCCGCGGGCCCGCAATCGTGGACTACGTTCCGCATCCGTGCCACGGTGGAGGCGGATATCCCTTCCAGGAGGTGCAACACCATGGAGCACACCCAGCAGAACAGCGCCGCACAGGAATGCCCGGACTGCCATGCGCTCGCCGCGGACCTCGCGGCGCACAAGCAATGGCACTCCAGGGTCGTCCACGACCTCGCCGTCGCCGTCGAGAAGGAAGTGGATCGACGGACCCGAACGGCCTGACCGCCCCCCTCGGCCGCGCAGCTGGACTGCGGGATCGGCGGACGGTCGCGCAATCCACGTGATTGTCAATCGGTTCGCACGGGCGGTACCCGAAGAGTCACAAGGCGAAGCCCTCCATCTGCCCTGTCGGCTGATGCCCGAGTCGCAGTCGGGCGGTGACCGACGATCTTCGTCGGTTGGGTCGCTGGGCGGGGAGCACGTGCCGGTCGGGCCTGGGCCGCACGAGCGTGGCGCTATCGCCTGGCGGTGCATACTGCGCGCTCGAGGTCCCCCAGCGATTCGTCGAGCAGGCAGACGAGCCGATCGAGATGGGGAGCGGCGTGCCGGTCGCCGACGACACCGAGGTCGAGCCGGCCGTCGGTGCCGGTGAGGGTGATGCTCAATCCCTGTCCGGGGAACAGCGCCGGCACCGGATAGACGCCGCTGAGGCGTGCGCCGTTCCAGTACCGGGGACGGGCCGGACCGGGCAGGTAGGAGATGAGCACGTTGAACGGGGGCGGGATCTCAGCGGTGAACCGGCGCACGGGTTCGAGCGCGAGAGGGCTGAGCGCCAGTGCGCTCAGCACCAGGAACTGGGTGCGGCTGAGCGCGCCGACCATTCGATCGGTGTGGGTGAGTGCCGCGGCGATGCGGGCCAGGCGCGCCGCCGGGTCCGGTTCGTCGGTGGCCAGCTCGACCACCATCGCTCCCGAGCCGGGTTCGTGGCCTCCCGGCCCGACCGCAGCCTGCCCGAGGTCGAGCGGCACCGGCAGCAACGCCGTGAGCGGTGTGTCCGGCAGGGCGTACCGATCGTGTAGGTAGGCGCGCAGGGCGCCGGCGCACATACCCAGTACGACGGCGTCGACGCTCGCGCCTGTCGCGGCGGCAACCGTGCGCAGACGCGCAATCGGCCACGAACGGATCGCCAGCGTCCGGGCCCGGCCGCCGTCCATGTTGAACATCGTCGGTGGGCTCTGCAGGGGCAGCGTCAATTCGTGCCTGCGCAGCCCTTCGGCGGTGAACCGGGCCAGGGCCGGCGCCATCGACACGAGTTCGCGGCCGGCTCGCATCCCGGAGCCCAGCAGCGTCCCGGCAATCGAGCGGTGCAGGGGTGCAGCCGCCGCCGCATCGGGGTTCCACGGTGGCGGGCAGTCACGGGCGTCCGGATCGCTCGACAGGCTGCGGAAGAGCATGCGCAGTCCGGCCGGCCCGTCGGCGAGGGACAGATGGACCTTGGCATACACGGCCAGGCGGCCGTCGTCGAGACCTTCGATCAGGTGCACCTCCCACATCGGATGCTGCGGGGCGAGCGGGATCTCGTGGATCTGCGAGACGAGTGCCAGCAGGTCTGCCGTCGACCCACTGCCGGGCACGGCCGCATGACGCACGTGGTATCCCAGGTCGATCTGCCCGACCCGGGTCCACCACGGATATCCCGCCCCACGAACGGGCCGGATCGGGCGTCGGCGCAGCGCCTCCGCCACGTCGGCGCAGGCGCACATCTGCTCGATCAACCGCCGGGCCGCGTTCTCCTCCGCGTCGGGCGGCGGATCGAACAGCGCCAGGGCACCGAGGTGCATCGGCCGCGACGGCGTCTCCAGCAGGACGAACAACGCCTCGGGCAGGCTCATCACCGACATCGCCGACTCTCCTCCACCTACGGACCTCGCGGTGCAGCGGCGCGCGGACCGCCGGCTGTGCGTCCTACGGTCGAACCCCCGAAGCTTCTGCACTGTCGATACTGCAACGTTGTCGCCGTCCTCGGAACCCCGATCGACGAATCCGAACCGGACCGTCCCCGACGGGAGGATCATGGGGACCACACGACGAGGGAGGAGTGGTCGATCATGAGCGACCCCGGTCCCGCCGATACCGACGATCGTCCTCCGGACACGGAGGAGCTGACGGCGGCGAGCGCCGCCGCCTCGGCCGCCCGCTACCTGGCCGAGCTGACCACTGCACGACCGCTGGCAGCCACCTCGGTGGAGCCGAGCGAGGAGAGCTGGATCGTCGAGGTGGAAGTCCTCGAGGACCGTCGGATCCCTTCCTCGGCGGACCGGCTCGCGCTCTACCGGGTCGACGTCGCTCTCGACGGCACTCTGCAGGCCTACCGGAGAATCGGCCGTTACGGCCGTGACAGCTCCGGTCCCACGTGCAGACTGTGACCGCGGCACTGTCCCGGGCCACCGTAGGTCACGGTGTGGACGGACGTAGTTGGAGAACACGCGAGCGCTCCCGGGCAGCAGGTAGTCGCCGGCGAGGAGCCGTGCGGTCCACGCGCCGAGGAATCCGGGCAGCACGTGGGCCGCAGTGCGGTCACCGCTGCCTCACCGGGCTCTCCGTCAGCGGAAGGCGTCGCCCTTCGTCGTGAGCGCCTTGACCCGCTCGACGATCCTGTCCTGCAACTTCTTCGGCGTGCGCCAGCGCATGGCGAGGCGGTCGTAGTCCATCGCATGCTCGGCGACGATGTCCTTGAGCTGCTCGACGTCCAGCGGTGCCAGCTGCGCGCGCAGGCCGGCCTCGCCGCCCTCGCGGAACGCGGCGAACGGGTCGAACGGTCCCGGGGCGCGTGTGCCGCGCCGAGCGGCGGGGGCCTTCCGCGGTGCCGGGGCAGCGGGCGGCGTCGCCTCCCCCGTCGCGGTGAGTGCCGAGGTCAGGGCGTGCGCGAACCGCGGGGTGCGGGCGGCTTCGTCGGCGATCACCTGCACCAGCCGCACCAGGGCGGTCGCGGCGGCGGGACTCGATCCCTGCAGCCGCAGCAGCGCGGCGCTCGCCTCCCCGATCTGCAATCGGAGGCGGGCCTCGTCGCGGTCGACGGTGTCGGTCACAGCAGCACCTGCGCGTTCATCAGGACGTCCTCGGTCAGCATGCGCAGCGCGTCGAACTGCCCGGAGTTGCCGTACTTGCGTTTGAGGGTGCCGTACGGGACGAACTCCGCCGACTGCGCGATCTGGTTGGCCTCGGGGATCCACGCCGGGACGACATTGGCGATCCGGTCGTCGCGCTGCAACTGTTCGATGATGCTGCGGTGCAGGTTCGACGCACTCCGGTACTTGGTGATGACGAGGCCGATCTCGCGGATGGGATGCCCCGTCCGCTCGGCGAAGGCCCGGACCCGGGTCTGCAGCTGCGGAATCCCGTAGGTCGACAGGATGTCCGGGATGGTGGGGATGAGGTAGCCGTTCGCGAGCCGCAGGCCGTTCTGGGTGAGCATGCCGAGGTTGGGCGGGCAGTCGACGAGGATGTAGTCGTACCGGTCGGCGATCGGGGTGATCGCGTGCAGCAGCACCTCGAGGGGCCGGGTGGACTTCGGGTCGGCGTACTGCTGGTGGCTCAGTCCCTCCTGGATGTCCATCAGATCCAGCGACGAGGCGAGCAGGTCGACGTTCTTGACGGCGCGCACGGGTGAGACGTCGCGCTGAAGGGCCTTCTCGATGTCGAAGGCGGCGGCGTCGGGATCGACGGCGCCGCGGAACAGCGTGGCGACGGTGCGGTCGAGCTGATTCAGCTCCTGCCAGCGCTCCTCCCCGATCATCATCGTCGTGAGGTTGGTCTGCGGGTCCAGGTCGATCAGCAGCACCCGCTGCCCGAACTCGGCGGACATGAACTCCGCCAGGGCGGCCGTCGTCGTGGTCTTGCCGACGCCGCCCTTCAGATTGATCGTCGCGATCACCCGCGCCACACCACACCCCCAGCACTCGCTACTCGTTCGCTCAGCAAAGTACACCGGGACCCGGAGGAATCGGGCGCCGGGCACCGGCGCACCCCCTAGATTCGAGGCAGTCGGCGACGGGAGGCCGCGAGTGCGAGAGGGACGGTGGACGCGCTGGTGGCCGCTCGCGGCCGCGGCGGCACTCGTCGTGCTGCTCGCGGTGACGAACGCGGTCCCGACGTGGCCGGGACTGATCCACCTGGTGGCGTTGCCCCCGCTGGACCAGTTCGCCGACCTGCGGCTCCTGCTGTCGCGGGCGCCGTCGTGGCCGGTGTTCCTGGCGTTGCTCGCCGCGGTGTCCGCAGCCCGGGTCGCACTCATGGCGTGGCTGCTGGGCGGCCTCGACATCCGCCGCCTGCGCTTCGCGGCCCTGTTCTACACGGTCGCGTTCGGGCCGGTGCTGCTGGCGGCGTTCGCCGACGCCACCGCCTACGCCGTCCTGTACTCCCGGCTGTTCTGGCCGGCCGTCGCCCTGGTCGGGGGGCTGATGCTCACGCTCGGCCCGGTGCCGTGGCAGGGCGGACCCCGGTTGCGCGAGGCCGTCGCGCTGACCTGGCGGCGGGGGCTGCGTGTCGAGGTGATGCTGCCGTACTGCGCGGTGATCCTGGCGCTGGGTGCCGTCGCCGAACGGGTCCCTGTCCTGACCGTGCCGCTCGTCCCGGTCTCGGCCGTCGCGACCGGCCTGGCGATCCGGGCGATGGATCGCCCGGCGCTGCGCCGGCCGGGGGCGGTCCTGACCGCGCTCGTCGCGGTGCTCGCCGCCGCATCGCTCGCGTTCGTCGCGACCCGCGGGTACGACGAGCCGGAACCCGGACCGCCGCAGCCGGGTTCACTGTTGATCCTGTCGGGAATCAACTCGGCGTCCGGGCGGGGCGCGATCCACGCGACGGACGTGCACCGCCTCGGTTACCGCTGCGAGCAGGTGTACTACTTCTCGTATGCCGGACCGGGCGACGGGCAGCCGCAGCGGGACGCGACCTGCCCGATCCGCACGGGCGCCCCCTACGGGCCGAGCGACACCCAGCGGTCGTTCCACGAGCAGGTCGATCTGTTCGTCGAGCAGGCGTCCGCACTACCGCGTCCGCTGGTGGTGGCCGCGCATTCGCACGCCGTGTGGGTGGTGTGGGAGGCCGTCGCCACCGGGCGGGTCGACGCCGATGTTCTGCTGCTGGTCGGCCCGTTTCCGAGCACCCCGACCGGCTATCCCCCACCGCACGTGAACGAGCCCGGCCGCGTCTTCGGCGACCTGCTGCGGTTCGCCGCACCGGCCACCGACCTGGTCCGGTTCCACTTCGACCCGGACACCCCCGTCGCGCGGGAACTGCTCGGCACGGCGGGCGCCGCGGAATCCGTTCTCGCTCAGCCGCTTCCCGCAACGGTGCGAGCATCGAGCCTCGCCTCGGCCACCGACCTGCCCCTGATGCCGGACGACTGGCGGCTCGACGTCGAGCGAAACGGGTGCCCGGCCCGCGTCGCCCACCCGTACCTGCCCAAGTCGGCGGCGTTCGAGGACGCGGCGATCCGCTTCCTGAACGGCCGTCCTCCCCCACCGTGCCCGCCGTGGCGGGACTGGGGTGCCGTGCTCGTGCGGCCGTTCGGGGTGCCGGCCGGGCAAGCTCTGCAGTAATCCCGAATTCCCCGCCGACGATCGCCGCCGAGGGGGATATTCGGAGGAGGCCACCACCGGTAACGAACAACGGCATCGCCGGACGCAGCGCGGTGCTCACGACCAACGACTGCCCCGACCAACGACTGCGGAGTACCCATGACACTGCTTCCCCGCCCCGGTCTGTCGACGATCGTGACGGTTGCCGCCGCCGCATTCCTGTCCGTGTCGATGCCCCCGAACGCCCTGGCCTTCGCGCCCGACATCCACGGGGCGATTCTGCGGGCAGCGCTGCCTCCGGCCACCGGCGACGAGGGCGTCGACGACCTGGCACTCGCCGAGATCACCGGAAGCCTTCTCACCGGCACCGGAAACGAAGGGAGCGACCTGTTCCAGGGCGACGCCTTCCGGCACTTCGACAACGCCGCGCGGCCGGCGGACGTCTGCGACCGTGCCCGGGACGCGTGGAACTTCTTCGTTCCCGCCGTGATCGCCGGGGCGCAACCCGCCGGCCCGCCGGAGTTCCGCACCTCCGTGAACGGCTTCGGAGCCCGCAGCGCCTTCGGCGGCTTGACGCACGCCCTCGCCGACTTCTACTCCCACTCGAACTGGGTCGAGCTGGCCGTCGCCGCGCACCGGGCACCGGGGCTCGCCCCGCTCTTCCCGACGTGCGATCCCGCCGCTCTTCCGGCCGGCCTGCACACCGGGTTCTTCGAGCTGACCCCGGCGAACGGTCTCGACGGCTGCCCGAGCGGTCCGCCCGCTCCCCCGGCCGGGTCGTCCGTCCCGCCGAGCGAGGGC
>NZ_JAALEH010000011.1:0-113210 GCF_011058195.1 Rhodococcus sp. 14C212
TCCTCACCCAGGACGGCTACACCCCGGTCCCGGGCGCTACGCGGTTCCCCAACGCGAAAGCGGTCCTCGACTCCCTCATTCCCGAGAACGGCGCAACGACACGACCAATTTGATTCTTTACGCTTCCCACATGCAGCAAACGGACTACCTCACCTGGAGCATGGAGAAGGATCCCGCGCTCCGGTCGACGATCGTGGCCGTCGTCCTGCTCGACGCCTCACCCGACTGGGACCGCCTGTGCGAGATGATGGAGCGCGGCACCCGGGAGGTGCCCAGCTTCCGGCATCGCGTGGTCGAGGTGCCGTTCGGTCTCGCGCCGCCGCGATGGGTCGCGGATGCGAACTTCGACCTGTCGTGGCACATGCGCCGGGTCTCCCTTCCCGGACCGGCGAACTTCGACGACGTCCTCGAGTTCGCCCGGACCACGGCCATGGCCGCGTTCGACAAGGACCGGCCGTTGTGGGAGATGACGGTGGTCGACGGACTCGCCGGCGGTCAGGCCGCGCTGCTGATCAAGGTGCATCACGCCCTCACCGACGGAATCGGCGGTATGCAGATCACCGCGCGGCTGGTCGACTTCGACCGCGACGGCACGCCCCGCGAGCCGGCCCCGGCACCGCCCGCCCCGGAATCACCGGACAGCCTGGACCTGGCCGCCGAGGCGATCGGCTGGGACTGGTCCCAGCTCCGCGGACTCGCGGGCCGCGGGCTGGCCTCGATCTGGCCGACCACCCGGGCGGTGGTCACCAACCCGATCGGCTCCGTCCGCAACGCCGCGGGGGTTGCGGCGTCCGTCGCCCGCTACCTGCGCCCGATCCTGCGGCTCGAATCGCCGGTCATGACGGAACGCACCCTCAGCCGCCGGCTCCATGTGATCGACGTCCCGCTCGACCAACTGCGCGACGCCGCCCACCGCGGCGGCGCCACCCTCAACAGCGCCTTCCTGACCGCGGTCCTCGTCGGCCTCGCGGAATACCACCACCGCCACGGATCCGACGTCGACGAGCTGCGGGTCACGATGCCGCTGAGCATCCGCACCGAGCAGGACACCCTCGGCGGCAACCGGATCAACCTCGCGCGTTTCCCGCTTCCCGTGCGCTCCGACGATCCCCTCACGCTCATGCAGGAGGTGAACAGGATCGTCGAAGGCTGGCGCCACGAGCCGGCGGTGCCGATGGCGCAGACCCTCGCCACCCCCCTCAATCTGCTCCCCCCGGCGGTCGTCGGCGAGATGCTCAAGCACGTCGACTTCCTCGCCTCCAACGTGCCGGGTTCGCCGGTGGCGCTGTACGTGGCCGGCGCGAAGGTGGAACGGTACTACGCCTTCGGTCCCACCCTCGGCGCGGCGTTCAACGTCACTCTGATGTCGTATCTGCACACGTGCTGCGTCGGGTTCACCCTCGACACCGGGGCGGTCCCCGACCTCGACGTGTTCGACGACTGCATGCGCGACGGATTCCACGCCGTCCTCGAAGCCTGACCCGCCGGTAGGCTGGACGGTGACCGTCCAGTCCGCCGGAAGGGACCGCCGTGGAACTCCTGCTGATCGTCGCCGTCCTCGTCGCCGTCGTGGTCCTGGTGTCCGCGGCGCAGCGGAAGAAGTCGGGGCGTAGCGCCCACGAACTCGACGACGCGAAGGCCGATGCCCGGCAGGCCATCGAACGGCTCGGCGGGCAGATCTACAACCTCACCGGCACGGACGCCGCGTCCAAGCAGGCCCTCGCCGATGCGTCCGAGCGCTACAACGCCGCCGGGTCACAGATCGAGCAGGCCCGCACACCGGCGCAGGCGCGGCTCGCCAAGCAGACCGCCCTCGAGGGCCTCTACTACATCCGGGCCGCCCGCCTCGCGATGGGCATGGACCCCGGTCCCGATATCCCCACGCTCGAGGGCCAGCAGACCGCCGGCCGCGTGACCGAGAACCGCGAGATCGACTTCGAAGGACGCACGGTGGCAGCCTCACCGGCCCCGTCGTCGCGCACCCCGAACTACTTCCCGGGCGGGCGCGTCGCGGGCCGGCCCGTGCCGGCTGGCTGGTACTCGGAGCCGTGGTGGAAACCCGCCCTCGTCGCCGGGGCGTGGGGCGTCGGATCGATGCTGCTGTTCTCGGCGATGTTCTCGGGTATGGCAGGAGTGCCGTACGACGCGCAGGCCTTCGAGCAGGGCTTCGACTCCGGATACGACCAGGGTCTCGAGGCCGGCCAGGACGGCGGGGAGTACGGCGACGCCGGCGGCGACTACGGCGGTGGCGAATACGGCGGTGGTGACTACGGCGGGAGCGATTTCGGGGCCGGCGGGGACTTCGGCGGCTTCGACTTCTAGCTCACCTGACAGGCGGGGCACCAGAACAGGTTGCGGCCCTGCATGATCGAGTGCAGCACCGGCGTGGTGCACAACCGGCACGGCTCACCCGCACGCCGGTAGACATAGGTCCGGGGACGACCCTTGGCGTAGGCCGGTGCGCCGTGGTCGTGTTCGCGCCGCACGACGTGGATCGCGCCGCGTCGCACCCCCGTCCGCATCAGATCGACGAGATCCTCCCAGACGGCGTCGAATTCGGCTCGGGTGAGGTCACGGCCGGGGCGCTGCGGATGGATGCCGTGCCGGAACAGGACCTCCGCGCGGTAGATGTTGCCCACCCCCGAGATCACGGACTGGTCCATGAGCAACGAGCCGATGGCGCTGCGGGACTTGCTGATTCGTGTCCACGCCCGTTCGGGTTCGGCGTCCCGCCGCAGCGGGTCGGGACCGATCCGCGCGGCGATCGCCTGCACCTCGCCCGGGGTGAGGACCTCGCATGCGGTCGGACCGCGCAGGTCGGTGCCGTACCCGACGCCGACCATGCGCATCCGTACCTGACCGACCGGATCCGTCAGCGGTACCGGCGCCTCGGTGAACGAGCCGTACAGACCCAGGTGCACGTGCACCGTCAGGCCGTTGTCGTAGTGGTGCCACAGGTGCTTGCCCAGCGCCTCGGCGCGGAGCAGCACCCGGCCGTCGACGACCGCCGCGTCGTCGGCGAAGCGGCCCTGCGGGCTCGACACCCGCACCGAGGCACCCGCGAAACGTCGCTGGTGCAGCCGGGCGAGCCGGTGCAGGGCTGGTCCCTCCGGCACGGTCGATCAGGCTCCGTTCGTCAGGCCGGCGCGCCGGGAACTTCCGGGGCCACGCCGGACTTCTCGTACTCGCTCAGGATGTCGATGCGCCGCTGGTGCCGTTCCTCCCCCGACCACGGGGTGTCGACGAACGCGTCGACGATGGCGAGAGCCTCCTCGAGGCTGTGCATGCGCCCACCGATGCCGATGAGCTGCGCGTTGTTGTGCTCGCGGGCCAGCTTGGCGGTCTCCACGCTCCAGGCGAGGGCGCACCTGGCGCCCGGCACCTTGTTCGCGGCGATCTGCTCGCCGTTGCCGCTGCCGCCGAGGACGATGCCGAGGCTGCCCTCGTCGGCGACGACGCGGCGGGCGGCCTCGATGCAGAACGCCGGGTAGTCGTCGAGGGCGTCGTACTCGTACGCGCCGCAGTCGACAGCCTCGTGGCCGTTGGCGGCGAGATGTTCGAGGATCTGGTTCTTACGTTCGAAGCCGGCGTGGTCGGCACCCAGGTAAACGCGCATGCGTCAGATAGTAGGCAGCGCTGCTGCCGGTGCGTCCTTTGGGCGGCAGCAACCGCCCGAAGGACGCACCGGCGCCGCAGGCGCCTACTCGAAGCTCGGGTCCTCGGTGCGTGTGCGCTTGAGTTCGAAGAAGTGCGGATAGGACGCCATGGCCACCACCCCGTCCCAGATCCGGCCGGCCTCCTCGCCGCGCGGGATCCGCGAGAGCACCGGACCGAAGAACGCCACGCCGTTGACGTGGATGGTCGGCGTGCCGACGTCCGGACCGACCGCGTCCATGCCGGCGGCATGGCTGGCGCGCAGCGCCTCGTCGTAGGCGTCGGTGTCGGCGGCCTCGGCCAGGTGCGGGTCCAGTCCCAGGTCCGCGAGGGACTTGGCGATCACCGCCGGGAAGTCCTGGTTGCCCTCGTTGTGGATCTGGGTGCCCATCGCCGTGTACAGCGGCTCGAGGATCTCGTCGCCGTACTTCTGCGCCGCGGCGATCGCGACCCGCACCGGACCCCACGCCCGCGTCATCAGCTCACGGTAGACCTCGGGCAGGTCGTCCTTGCCCTCGTTGAGCACGGCCAGGCTCATGACGTGGAACTTCGCCTCGATGTCGCGGACCTGCGCCACCTCCAGGATCCAGCGCGAGGTGATCCAGCACCACGGGCACAACGGGTCGAACCAGAAGTCGGCGGTGTCCTTCGAAGTCGGGTCGCTCACGGGGTCTCCTCGCTGCAGGAATTCGGACTACGGTCCGATTCAACGTCGGCCGTCGCGCTATTCTTCCCGAACCGCGGGTTCCCGCGCCGTCGCCGACGTACCGTCGAAGGACCGGTGCCGCACGGAACGGGGATGCGCGATGTCCAACGAGAAGCTCTTCGTCATCGTCGGCGGTGGGCTCGCCGGCGCCAAGACGGCCGAGCAGTTGCGCGCCCGCGACTTCCCCGGCCGGATCCTCCTCCTGGGCGAGGAGGAACACCTCCCCTACGAGCGACCACCGCTGTCGAAGGACTACTTCGCCGGCAAGAAGCAGCTTGCGGAGTTCACCGTGCAGCACGGTGACTGGTACCGCGACCACCGGGTCGAGGTCGAACTCGGCGTCACCGTCACCGCGCTCGATCCGGCCGCCCACACGGTCACGCTGCCCGACGGTTCCACCGTGCGCTACGACAAGCTCGCCCTCGCGACGGGCTCGCGCCCGCGGCGCATCCCGCTGCCGGGCGTCGACGCCGAGGGCGTGCACGTGTTGCGCACCGTCGAGCAGTCCGACGCACTGCTTGCCGCCGTCCGCCGCGACGCGGGACCGGCGGCGCACCTGGCGATCGTCGGTGCCGGCTGGATCGGCCTCGAGATCGCCGCCGGGGCACGCGGGCACGGCGCGGACGTCACCGTCGTCGAGGCCGCCCCCCAGCCCCTGTCCGCGGCGCTCGGTGAGCAGATGGGGGCCGTCTTCGCGGATCTGCACCGCGGTCACGGCGTGGACCTGCGCACCTCGACGACGGTGTCGGAAATCCTCACCGCCGAGGACCGCGCGAGCGGGCTACGTCTCGGCGACGGCACCGAGGTCCGGGCCGACGCGGTCCTCCTCGCGGTGGGCGCACAGCCCAACGTCGAACTGGCCCGCGACGCGGGACTGGCGGTGGAGGACGGCGGCGTGCTGGTCGATGCGTCCCTGGCCACCAGCGATCCGGACATCGTCGCGGTCGGTGACATCGCCGCCGCCGAACATCCGCTGTTGCGGACCCGGATCCGGGTCGAGCACTGGGCCAACGCGCTCAACCAGCCCGACGTCGCGGCCGCCACCATGCTGGGCCGGCCCGCCTCCTACGACCGTCTGCCCTACTTCTTCACCGACCAGTACGACCTCGGCATGGAGTACGTCGGGCACGCACCCGGCGAAGCGCGGGTGATCACGCGCGGCGACGTCGACTCCCGGCAGTTCCTCGCGTTCTGGCTCGACGCGGCCGGGCGGGTCTGCGCCGGGATGAACGTCAACATCTGGGACGCGGGCGACGACATCCGCGCGCTGATCTCCTCCGGCGAATCCGTCGACCCCCACCGGCTCTCCGATCCGCAGGTGCCGCTCGCGGAGGTCGCCGGGTGAACCGGTCCCTCACATGATGGGATGGCAGGCGAGTCGCATCCCGTCGTGAGAAGGAGTTTTCCGTGGCACCACCGAATCTGACCCGCGAGCAGGCGGCCGAGCGGTCCGCGGTCCTGACCGTCGACAACTACCGCATCGAACTCGATCTGACCGACGGCGCGGGCGCTCCGGGAACCACCACGTTCCGTTCGACCACCACCGTCACGTTCGACGCCGCGGAGGGCGCGTCGACCTTCGTCGACCTGATCGCGCAGTCCGTGCACTCGGCCACCCTCAACGGCACGCCCGTCGACGTCTCCGGATACACCGAGGAGAGCGGGATCGCGCTGAGCGGACTGGCCGCGCGCAACGAACTGACCGTCGAGGCGGACTGCCTCTACACCAACACCGGCGAGGGCCTGCACCGGTTCGTCGATCCCACCGACGGCGCGGTCTACCTGTACTCGCAGTTCGAGACGGCCGACGCCAAGCGGATGTTCGCGTGCTTCGACCAGCCGGACCTGAAAGCCACGTTCGACATCTCGGTGAGCGCGCCCGCCGACTGGAAGGTGATCTCCAATGCCGCGACGGTGAACACCGTCGCCGCCGACCCCGGACGGCACGTCTTCCGCACCACGCCCCGGATGAGCACCTACCTCGTGGCGCTGATCGCCGGACCGTACACCGAGTGGACCGACACCTACACCGACGCGCACGGCACCATCCCGCTCGGCATCTACTGCCGTGCCTCCCTGGCCGAGTTCATGGACGCCGAGCGGTTGTTCACCGAGACCAAGCAGGGCTTCGGGTTCTACCACGAGAACTTCGGCCTGCCCTACGCGTTCGGGAAGTACGACCAGCTGTTCGTTCCCGAGTTCAACGCCGGCGCGATGGAGAACGCCGGCGCGGTGACGTTCCTCGAGGACTACGTGTTCCGCTCCAAGGTCACCCGCTACTCGTACGAGCGTCGCGCCGAGACGGTGCTGCACGAGATGGCACACATGTGGTTCGGCGACCTGGTGACCATGCGCTGGTGGGACGACCTGTGGCTCAACGAGTCGTTCGCGACCTTCGCCTCGGTGCTGTGCCAGTCGCGTGCCACCGAGTACACCAACGCGTGGACCACGTTCGCCAACGTCGAGAAGTCGTGGGCCTACCGCCAGGATCAGCTCCCCTCGACCCATCCGATCGCCGCGGACATCCCCGACCTCGCGGCGGTGGAGGTCAACTTCGACGGCATCACCTACGCCAAGGGCGCGTCCGTGCTCAAGCAGCTCGTCGCCTACGTCGGCGAGGAACCGTTCCTCGCGGGCCTGCGGGACTACTTCCGCGAGCACGCGTTCGCCAATGCCACGTTCGACGACCTGCTGGCGGCCCTCGAGAAGTCGTCGGGCCGGGACCTGTCGGGGTGGGGCGCGCAGTGGCTCAAGACCACCGGCCTGAACATCCTGCGCCCCGATTTCGACGTCGACGACGACGGGCGGTTCACCCGCTTCGCGGTGATCCAGGAGGGCGCCGACCCCGGCGCCGGGGAACGCCGGGTGCACCGGCTCGCGATCGGGGTGTACGACGACGACGGTTCCGGCAAGCTGCTCCGCACGCACCGCGTCGAGATCGATCTCGACGCCACCGAGCGCACCGAGGTGCCGGAGCTCGTCGGCGCCGGGCGCGGCAAGCTGGTGCTCGTCAACGACGACGACCTCACGTACTGCTCCGTGCGACTCGATCCCCGGTCGCTCGAGGTGCTGATGGACCGGATCGGCGACATCGCCGAGCCGCTGCCGCGCACCCTGGCATGGTCCGCCGCATGGGAGATGACCCGGCAGGCCGAGCTGAAGGCCCGTGAGTTCGTGGCGCTGGTCCAGCGCGGCGTCGCGACCGAGACGGAGGTCGGCGTAGTCCAGCGGCTGCTGATGCAGGCGCACACCGCGCTCGGCAGCTACGCCGATCCCGGCTGGGCGGCCGAGCGGGGCTGGAACGACTACGCGAACCGGCTGCTGGAACTGGCCCGCGAGGCGCAGCCGGGCTCGGACCATCAGCTCGCGTTCGTCAACGCGTTGACCACGGCCCGGCTCGCGCCGTGGCACACCGAGGTGCTCGGGGAACTGCTCGGCGCCGAGCCTTCCAGCGTCGGGCTGGCCGGACTGGTCGTCGACACGGATCTGCGGTGGCGGATCGTGCAGGCGCTGGCCGCGGCCGGGGAGATCGATGCGGAGGGCGTGGAGTCGCCTTTCGTCGACGCCGAGGCCGAGCGGGATCCGACGGCCGCCGGTGCCCGACAGGCGGCCACCGCGCGGGCGGCGCGCCCGCAGGAGGCCGTCAAGGAACAGGTGTGGGACACGGTGGTCGGCGACGACTCGATCCCGAACATCACCGCCCGCGCGATCATCGGCGGCTTCGCGCCGGCCGGGCAGTCGGAGCTGCTCGAGCCCTACGTCGCGCGGTACTTCGCCGACGTCCCGGGCGTGTGGGAGCGCCGCTCCAGCGAGGTCGCGCAGACCGTCGTCGTGGGCCTGTACCCGTCGTGGTCGATCAGCGAGTCGTCGGTCGCCGCGGCCGACGAGTTCCTCGCCGGTGAGCATCCGCCCGCCCTTCGCCGGCTGATCAGCGAGGGACGCGCGGGGATCGTCCGGTCGCTGAAGGCGCGGGCATTCGACGCGTCCTAGCCGCGACACGCGTGTGGCCGAATGTCACATCGTGTCGATCCGATCGACGTGATGTGACATTCGGCCACAGAGGCGACGGGAACTACGGCGCGGTGATCGCGTTCGCCATGACGCGGATCGCGCTGATGATGCCGTCGATCAGGTCGCCCTGACCGAACGACGAGATCGCGGCAGTCACGCCGAGCTGCGTGACCCGGTTGTCGACGCGGTCGGCGACGCCGCGTCCGCTGCGGATCTCGATGGAGCGCTGGTTCGGGTACACGGCGATGAGCACCGAGTTCGGCGCCTCCGGCGTGGTCGGGAACACCGCGTCGGTGGTTGCCGCCGGGTCGGTGGTGTCCGCGACGTAGACGTTGAAGCGCACCTTCGTCGCCCGGGTGGCCTCGGTGAGCGCATCGTCGAGAGCGATCATGTCGCGGTCGCGGAACGGCGGGCCCTCGAACAGGCCGTCGAGGGGGCGGGTCCGGGAGATGCGACCGCTCGCCGTCAGCGCCGCACCGTACGGGAGTTCCGCGGGAGCCACAGCCGTCCGGCTGTGCATCACGTCACCACTTGCCACTTGCCCTACCTCCGATCGGGTCGACCGGCGCGCCGGCGACGAGTTCATGATGCCCACCGTGGTGGCCGTGCGTGGTGACCTCGTCGACCGCGCTCCACAGCATCGGCTCGTGGTCCCACTTGTCCCCGAGCTTGTACTCGGCGGGCCGCGTGCCCGGAACCGGCCTCGTGAAGACGGAGAAGACCCCGAGTATCACGATGATCGCCACCGGGATGGCAACGAATATGAGGGTTGTCTCGAGAATGCTCACATCGCAAACGGTAGCCCAGCATGTCCGATCCCGGCGCGCTTGCCCCGACTTGCGGCGGCGCCGATCAGGCCGCGCCCTCGCCGAGGTACGGCAACCAGGTCGGATGCAGTTCCGGCAGCGTCGCCAGCAGCCGCCAGTGCCGGCCCTTCGGGGGCACGAGCGCGGCGCGCAGCGTCCAGCCGAGTTCGCTGAGCAGCTTGTCCGCCTTGCGGTGATTGCACGACGCGCAGCACGCCACACAGTTCTCCCACGAGTGTTCACCGCCGCGGCTGCGCGGCACCACGTGGTCGATGGTCTCGGCCTTGGCGCCGCAGTAGGCGCACCGGTTCCGGTCGCGGTGCATGAGCGCGGCGCGAGTCATCGGCACCCGCGCGTGGTACGGCACGTGCACGAAGGTCCGGAGCCGGATCACCCACGGAATCTGCACCGCCCATTCCGCGGATCGCACCAGCGGGCCGAGCGGATCCTCGTGCACGGTGTCGGCCTTGCCGCCGGCCATGAGCACGACCGCACGACGAGCGGGCAGCGCGGTGAGCGGTTCGTAGGTGGCGTTGAGCAGGAGGACGCGGCGTTTGACCCAGTCCGGGACGGCGTCGTCGCGTACGACACACAGGGAGTTGGCCCCCGGCGCTCCGTGATGGGCGTCGGCGGGCGGGAGTTGTCGATGTGCGATGCGTCGGTGCTTCATACGACCTCCGGAAGACTGCTCACAAGTGGACCACGGATCTACGCACGTCGCACGCCGATTCTGTCGACTTTCCGGGTCCCGGGGGTGAACATCCGGTGCCGGGGACGTCCGATTGGGGTGCGCACTCACGCAA
Organism: Rhodococcus sp. 14C212; assembly: GCF_011058195.1. Lineage (NCBI taxonomy): Bacteria > Bacillati > Actinomycetota > Actinomycetes > Mycobacteriales > Nocardiaceae > Rhodococcus > Rhodococcus sp. 14C212. Next base: position 9,981 of record NZ_JAALEH010000011.1, read on the forward strand.
CCGGCACAATGGACGAGCGAGAGGGACGGTGAGCAGAACTGATGAGTGACGAGCAGACCTTCTACGACGCGGTCGGTGGCGCCGAGACTTTCCACAAGCTCACGGCGCGCTTCTACGAGGAAGTGGCCGAGGACGAGATCGTCCGCCCGCTGTACCCGGAGGAGGATCTCGGCCCGGCGGAACGGCGCATGCGGATGTTCCTCGAGCAGTACTGGGGCGGACCGCGCACCTACTCGGACGAGCGCGGGCACCCACGGCTGCGGATGCGTCACCACCCGTTCCGGATCGGCCCGCTCGAACGCGACGCCTGGCTGCGCTGCATGCACACGGCCATCGCGTCGATCGACTCCCGGACGCTCGACGACGAGCACCGCAGCCAGCTGATCGCGTACATGGAGATGGCGGCGGACTCGATGATGAACTCGCCGATCTGAGGGCGGGCGGACCGCACGGCCACGTTCGAGTCGTGACCCACCTGTCGGTTTGGCACTATGGGTGGCTGTGAGCACTCCCCCCGGCACCCCTGCACAACGCTGGTGGGCGGACGCCGTCTTCTACCAGGTGTACCCCCGCTCGTTCGCCGACTCGAACGGAGACGGCGTCGGCGACCTCGACGGGATCCGGGACAAACTCGGATACCTGGAACTGCTGGGGGTCGATGCGATCTGGCTGAACCCGGTGATGCGCTCACCGATGGCCGACCACGGTTACGACGTGTCCGACCCACGCGACGTCGATCCCCAGTTCGGCGACCTCGCCGCCCTGGACGCCCTCGTCGAGGCCGCCCACGCCCGCCGGCTCCGCGTCATGATGGACCTGGTCCCCAACCACACGAGCTCCGAACATCCCTGGTTCCGGGAGGCGCTGGCCGCCGCGCCCGACAGCCCCGAGCGGGCCCGGTACCACTTCCGCGACGGCCGCGGGCCGAACGGCGACCTGCCGCCCAACAACTGGCCGAGTGTGTTCGGCGGGCCCGCGTGGACCCGCGTGACCGACCCCGACGGCACCCCCGGACAGTGGTATCTGCACCTGTTCGCACCGGAGCAGCCGGACCTGAACTGGCGCAACGACGAGGTGTTCGAGGATCTCGAGAAGACCCTGCGGTTCTGGCTGGACCGCGGCGTCGACGGCTTCCGCATCGACGTCGCCCACGGCATGGCCAAGCCCGGCGGGCTGCCCGACTTCGACCACTGGGAACAGAACCGGCTGCTGCGGCACTTCGACGACGACCCGCGGTTCAACAACGCCGAGGTCCACGACATCCACCGCCGGATCCGCTCGGTGCTCGACGAGTATCCGGACGCCGTGGCCGTCGGCGAGATCTGGGTGCACGACCACGTGCTGTTCTCGGAGTACCTGCGCCCCGACGAACTGCACCTGGCGTTCAACTTCCATCTTGCGCTCGCGGGGTGGGAGGCCGCCGAGATCCGGGAGGCGATCGACGTGTCGCTCGCCGCGGTCGCGCCGATCGGCGGGGTCGCGACGTGGACGCTGTCCAATCACGACATCGAGCGCGAGGTGACGCGCTACGGCGGCGGCCCGCTCGGGCGCGACCGCGCGCGGGCGATGATCCTCGTCGAGCTGGCACTGCCCGGTGCGGCCTTCCTCTACAACGGTGCCGAACTCGGCCTGCCCAACGTCGACGACCTGCCCGAGGAGGCGTTGCAGGACCCGGTGTGGGAGCGGTCCGGGCACACCGATCGCGGCCGGGACGGGTGCCGGGTCCCGATGCCGTGGGAGGGCACGCAGCCGCCGTTCGGCTTCACCACCGCATCGCAGACCTGGCTGCCGCAGCCGGACAAGTGGGCCGAGCTGACCGTCGAGGCGCAGCTCGAGGACGTCTCGTCCACCCTGTCGTTGTACCGGGCGGCGCTCGAGGCGCGACGGCGGCGGCCGGAGTTCGACGGCGCCGACGTGGACTGGTACGGCAGCCCACCCGGGTGCCTGGCGTTCCGGCGCTCCGGTGGGCTGATCTGCGCCCTCAACACCACCGAGCACCCGGTGGAGATGCCACCGGGCACGGTGATCCTGTCCAGCGCGCCGCTGGTGGACGGGCAGCTGCCCGGCAACGGCGCGGCGTGGCTGATCTGACGGCACACCGGTCGCCGGCGGGCGCGGTTGCCCTCGTGCTGGCGGCGTCCGCGCTGTTCGGGACGACGGGCACCGCGCAGGCCCTCGGTTCGCGTGCGCTCGGCGCCCCGTTGGACGCCGTCGCCGTCGGGGCGGGCCGCATCGTGCTGGCCGGGACGGTGCTCGCGCTGATCGCGCGGGTCCGTAGCCCGCTGTTCCCGCCCGGCCGCCGGCTGCCGACGCTGCTCGGCGCCGGCGGCGTGGTGATGTATCAACTGGGGTTCTTCACCGCGGTGCAGACCGCGGGCGTCGCGGCGGGCACGATGATCGCGCTCGGGTCCGGACCGGCGTTCACCGGGCTGCTGCAGTGGCTGGTGTCCCGGCGCCGCCCCGGCCGCGTGTGGGCGGTGTCGACGGCGATCGCGATCGTCGGGCTCGTCCTCATCGTCGCCGGATCGGGCGACGGCGCCACCGCGGGCTCCGGTTCCGTCGCGGCCGGGACCCTGCCCGCGCTTGCGGCCGGCCTGGGCTACGCGACGTACACCGTCGCGGGTGCCGCTCTGCTCGGCCGGGGAGCCACCCCGGCCGCGGCGATGGGCGCGATGTTCGGGCTGGCGGCGGTGCCCATGGCGGCGATCCTGCTGGCCCAGTGGCCGGGCGGTCTCGACAGCGCGGCCGGCGCGACGACCGTCGTCTATCTCGCCCTCGTCCCCACGGTCTTCGCCTACCTCCTGTTCGCGCTCGGCCTGCGCACGCTGTCGCCCGCGGCGGTGACCACCCTCACGCTCGCGGAACCGGTGGTGGCGGCCGTGCTCGGGGTGCTGGTCCTCGGCGAGCGGCTCGGCCCGGTGGCTCTCGCGGGGACGGTGGTCGTGGTCGCGGCGCTGACGCTGCTGGGCCGGAATCTCGGCGGCGGTGTCAGCGCACGCTGAGGCCGAGACCTCCGCCGCGGCGGAGGTAGACGGATCCGTAGCGGGCGTCGAGCCGCAGCCACGTCGCCGACGCCCGCACGCGTACCACCTCGGCCGGATCGATCCGGTCGAGGTCGATCTCCGCCGTCGCGCGGGCACCGCCCGTGGGCACGAACCCCATGGCATTGAGCGCGAACACCAGCCGCATCGGCACCCCGGCCCGCTCGCCCCCACCGGCGACCTCGAGCACCTCCTGCGCCAGCAGCGACGACGGCGGTCCCTGTCCCTGCTCGCGACTGAGCGCGACGCCGCGCTGCGCCAGGTCCACGAGGACGCGGGCGGGGACGTCGTCGAGGTGGACGTACCCGGCATCCGGCGGCAGGGCCCCGCGCCACGCCGAGTCCATCGCCCACCCCGGGTCCATCCCGTCGCCGCCGGCGGCGACGAGGGCCGCGCGCAGCCCGTCCGCGGCGACGGTCGTGTCCGCCGGGGCGACCGTGCCGCGCAGTACCCGGGCGGCGAGGGCGTCGAACCCGGTGTTCACCCACGCCGAGAGCAGCCCGTCGCGGCGCTGCCGCAGCCGCACGACAGCGGCCTCGTCGAGCCGGACCGCCCGGGTCAGGAACGCGACGAGGTCGGTGCGGTCGGCGGGGTCCGGGACCTGCAGCCACCGTTCGGGTGACGTCCCGGCCGCAGTGAGGGGATCAGTCACGACGCCACCGCTGCAGGTACTCGCGTTCGGGGTCGGTGAGCCGGCGCAGCCGCTGGGTACCGATGTCGAACGCCGCGATCTGGGTGGAGGCGACCACCGAGGGCGTGGCGTCGGCGGGCGCGCCGCCGGGCCGGACCTCGTAGCCGATGGTGAAGTCGACCGCCCGCACCTGCTCGACCCACATCAGCACGTCCAGCGGGCTGTCCTCGTGCCGCAACTGGCCGCGGTACCGCACGTGCAGGTCGGCGATGACGGCACCCTCCCGCAGGTTCACGGTGGGCCGGCCGTCGGCGAACAGCCACGGGATGCGGGCCTCCTCGAGGAGGGTGACCATGCGCGCGTGGTTGATGTGCTGGAACGCGTCCATGTCGGACCAGCGCACCTCCACCGCGGTGTGGAAGCCGAACTGCTCGGTCGCGTCGCTCACTGCGCGGGCCCCGCGGCCCCACGGTGCTCCACCCCGGCGTGCTTCAACTGCCTACCTCCTGTCGGGTGCGCCGGCGCGCACCATGCTCCTGACCTGACGCGCCGCCACGGAGAGCGTCGCGAGGTCCAGATTTCCAGACAGGAAGATCTCCTCGAGCGCCGACCTCGCCCGCCCGAGCCGCGAGCCGTTGGTCAGCTCCCAGTCCTCGATCATCTCGCGGGTGCTCTCGCCGGGTTCGGCGGTGCCGAGCACGTCGAGGGTGAGCGTGCGCAGCGAACCGTACAGTTCGTCGCGCAGGGCGAGCCGGGCCAGCGAGTGCCACCGGTCGCCGCGCTCGAGGGCCGTGACCGCGGACAGCAGCCAGTCGATCCCCATGTGCGCGTCCATCGCGTAGTACAGCTCGGCGACCTCGGCCTCGTCGCGTTCGGCGATGTCGGCGATGTCGATGACGTCCAGCAGCGGGAACTGGTCGAGAAGGCGGAACACGTCCCACGTCAGCTCCTCCGGGGCGCCGCGCGCGAGCAGCGGCTCGGCGCGTTCCTTCAGGTCCTGTACGTGGTGGCCCTGCATCCACTCCTCCACGCGCGGCGCGAGACGCGCGAACATCGCGCGGTACCGGCTGATCTCGGCACCGACGGCCAGGGGTTGCGGCCGGTTCGACAGCAGCCACCGCGACGCCCGGTCGAGGACGCGGTGCGATTCGAGCAGCAGGTCGTCGGCGACGGCCGCGGTCGTGTCGGCCGAGCGGATGCGCGCCCACAGGCCGGGCAGGCCGAAGATCTCGGTGACGGCAGCGTAGGCGCGGATGGCGTCGGTGCTCGACGCGCCGGCCTCCTCCGAGAGCCGGTAGACGTAGGTGATCCCGCCGTTGTCGACGGTCTCGTTGGCGAGGATCGTCGCGACGATCTGCCGGCGCAGCGGGTGGGACTTGATGCCGGCGCGGAAGGGTTCGCGCAGTTGCCGCGGGAAGTAGCCGGGCAGCCGGCCGGCGAAGGTGTCACTGTCGGGCAGGTCGGTGTCGAGCAGGTCGTCGGCGAGCGCGAGCTTGACGTGGGCGAGCAGGGTGGACAGCTCCGGGGAGCTGAGTCCCTCCCCGTCGAGTCGGCGCCGCTCGATCTCGGCGTCGCCGGGCAGCGCCTCGAGGGAACGGTCGATTCCGCGTTCGGCGACGAGGTCGGCGATCAGCCGCTGGTGCACCCCGAGCATCGTGGGCGCGCCGGCGCGGGAGTATCCGAGCAGGTTGTTCTGGGAAATGTTGTCCTTCAGAACGATTCGCCCGACCTCCTCGGTCATGGATTCGAGCAGGGGGTTGCGGTCGGTGGACGCGAGGGCGCCGGCGGTGACCATCGAGTCGAGCAGGATCTTGATGTTGACCTCGTGGTCGGAACAGTCGACCCCGGCGGAGTTGTCGATCGCGTCGGTGTTGATCTTGCCGCCGGCCCGGGCGTACTCGATGCGGCCGCGCTGGGTGACGCCGAGGTTGCCGCCCTCCCCGACCACCCGGGCGCGGACGGTGGCGCCGTTGACGCGGACCGCATCGTTGCCCTTGTCGCCGACGTCGGCGTCGGTTTCGGCGGCGGCCTTGATGTAGGTCCCGATGCCCCCGTTCCACAGCAGGTCCACCGGCGCACGCAGGATGGCGCGGATCAGCTCGGGTGGCGAGAGCTCGGTGACGTCGTCGTCGAGCCCGAGCACGCTACGGGCCTGGGGGCTGAGCGGGACGGACTTGAGCGAGCGCTCCCACACCCCGCCGCCGGTGCTGATCAGGTCCGCGTCGTAGTCGGCCCACGACGAGCGCGGCAGGTCGTACAGCCGGCGCCGCTCGGCGTACGAGGCGGCGGGCTCCGGGTGGGGGTCGAGGAAGATGTGCCGATGGTCGAACGCGGCCACCAACCGGATGTGGGTGCTCAGCAGCATGCCGTTGCCGAACACGTCGCCGCTCATGTCGCCGATGCCGGCGACCGTGAAGTCCTCGCTCTGCGTGTCGACGCCCAGTTCGCGGAAGTGCCGCTTGACGCTCTCCCACGCACCGCGCGCGGTGATGCCCATCGCCTTGTGGTCGTAGCCGGCCGATCCACCGGAGGCGAAGGCGTCGCCGAGCCAGAACCCGTACTCGCGGGCGACCTCGTTGGCCAGGTCGGAGAAGGTGGCGGTGCCCTTGTCCGCGGCGACCACGAGGTACGTGTCGTCCCCGTCGCGGCGAACCACCCGCGGTGGCGGCACGGCCACGCCGCGGGCACGGTCGAGGTTGTCGGTGACGTCGAGCAGGCCCGCGATGAACCGCCGGTAGCAGGCCTCCCCCTGCGCGCGCACCGCCTGCCGGTCGGCGGCCGCATCCCCGGTCGGTGCGACGGGGCGCTTGACCACGAAGCCCCCCTTGGCACCGACGGGGACGATGACGGCGTTCTTCACGGCCTGCGCCTTGGCGAGCCCGAGGATCTCGGTCCGGAAGTCCTCGCGCCGGTCCGACCAGCGCAGGCCGCCGCGGGCAACGGGGCCGAAGCGCATGTGCACACCCTCGACGTCGGGTGCGTAGACGAACACCTCGACCTTCGGTCGCGGCTGGGGCAGTTCGTTGATGCGGGTCGGGTCGAGCTTGAACGACAGAACCCGGGCGGGTACGGCGTCAGCCCGTGCGAGCGGGACGGCCCCGTCGTCGCCCGACACGAAGTAGTTGGTGCGCACCGTCGCCCGGATGAGGCCGAGGAGACCGCGCAGGATCCGGTCGGCGTCGAGGCTGACGACGGCGTCGATCCGGCCGACCAGTTCGGCGGCGGCGTCCTGCTCGCGGTCGGCGGACGCCTCGTCGGGGTCGAACATCGCCTCGAACAGCTCGGCGAGCAGCGCGCTGGTGTCCGGGTCGGCGAGCAGCACGCCTTCGATGTGGTACTGACTGTAGGGAAAGCCGGCCTGCCGCAGGTACTTCGCGTAGGCGCGCAGCATCATGGCCTGCCGCCAGCCCAGTCCGGCCCGCAGGACCAGTTCGTTGAACCGGTCCGGCTCCGACAGCCCGTGCCACACGGCGGCGAACGCCGCGGTGACGCGGGTGATCACCTTCGGGTCGGGTTCGACGTCGACGGGCAGGACCAGCCCGAAATCGTAGATCCAGCAGCTCATCCGGTCGGCGCGGATGAGCTGGTAGGGGCGCTCGTCGAGCACCTCGACACCGAGGCTCTGCAGCACCGGCAGCACCTGGCTGAGGGTGATGCCCTCGCTGCCGATGTAGAGCGTGAAGCGCCACCGGCGCGGGTCGGCGCCGGGCGGCCGGTACAGCAGCAGGTCGATGCTGCCGTCGCGCAGGGCCTCGAGGCGGGCGATGTCGGCCAGCGCCCGGACGGCGTCGAAGTCCTCCTTGTAACCGTCGGGGAGCGCCTCCGCGTAGCGCTGCACCAGCACGGGATCGACGGTGTGGTCGGTGGCGGCCAGGTCGGCGAGGTGATCGTCCCAGCTGCGACTGGCCTCGGTGAGCAGGGCCTGGATGCGCAGCCGATTCTCCTCGGACGTGTCGATCCGCGGCAGGGCCTGTCCCGGCGGGGTCCGGATGGTCACGTGCAGCAGCGCCAGGTCGCCCTCCGTGACCCGGGCGGTGTAGTGGATGGACCCCCCGCCGTACTCGCGCATCAGGATCTGCTGCATCGCGACCCGGACCCGCGTGTTGTAGCGGTCGCGGGGCAGGTAGATCAGGCACGAGACGAAGCGGCCGTAGGGGTCGACCCGCAGGAACAGCCGCAGTTGCCGGCGCATCGCGACCACCGCGGTGACGGTCTCGTAGAGGGTGTCGGTGTCGGCGGAGAACAGTTCCACCCGGGGCAGCGCCTGCAGCACCTCGAGCATCGCCTGTCCGGTGAAGGACGACAGTTCCACGCCGGCGCGGGCCACCACCTCCCGGACCCGGCGCGCCAGCACGGGAATGTCGAGCACGTTCTCGTGCAGCGCGGTCACGGCCAGTACACCGAGGAAGCGGTGCTCGCCGACGACACGACCGTCGGGGCCGAGGACGGCGACGCCCACGAAGTACGGGTACACCGAGCGGTGCACCGTGGCAGGCAGAGACGCCTGGGTGAGCACCAGCAGCGGCCGGTCGGCGGCCTCGACGGTCGCCGACATGTCGATCACGTCGTCGGCGGCGAGGTCGGAGCGCAGCACCCCCAGACCGCTGCCGGGCACTGCGCGGGCGTGCCGCGTCCCGGAGGCGTCGGCGACGAGGTCGTAGCGCCGGTAGCCGAGGACGGTGTAGTTGCCACGCGCGAGCCAGCGCAGCAGCGCCGCCGTCTCCCGCAGATCCTCGGCGGCATGCCGCGGCGGCGGGTTCTCGGCGAGCGCGTCGAGTTCGACGGCGAGATCGCGTTCGCGGGCGAGCATCGCGGCGGTGTCGGCCCCGACCTGCCGCACGTCGGCGAGCACACCGCCGATCTCGGTGCCGACGGTGTCGAGGGTGGCCTCGGAGGTGGCCGGGTGCAGCTGGACGTGTATCCACGACTCCGCGACGAAGCCGTGCGGGGGCGTGGTGTCGGCCCCCATCTCGAGCAGGCGGCCGTCCTCGTCGCGCCGGACGGAGACGACGGGATGGACGAGTTCGCGGAGGGCGACGCCGAGCCGGGTCAGCAGCGCGATGACGGATTCGACGAGCAGTGGCATGTCGTCGGTGACGATCTGCAGGGCGGCGCCGACGCCCCACCGATCGCCGGGCCGGTAGACGCGGGTCAGGACGGCGCCGGTAGTCCGCTCACGGCCGAGGTCCAGGTGGGCGGACAGGGCCCGATCGGGGGCGTCGAGGGTGTCCGCGTAGCGGCGGTAGACGTCCTCGAGCGCGGCCGCCGTGAGCTCGCCGCGCCGGTTCGACGAAACCCCGTGGGGTGTGGCGGACTCGGCCATGGTGCTCACTCCCTCATTCGCCGCCGGAAACCGGCGGCGCCGCGGACAGGCTCTGGTTCGAGCCTATCCGCGGCGCTGGGTGTGAGGGGGAAATCCCGGCCGGGGCGGTCAGGCGACCGTCGCGGCGACGTATTCCTCGAGGACCGCCCGCTCCTCGGCGGACAGCGGCCGGGAGGACTCCGTGCGCGGGTCGAACCCGACGAGGACCGCGTCCCCGGAACCGCACGGATTGCCCTGCACGTCGGTGATCACGTGCCGCAGGGTGTACGAGCTGTTGCCCACGTGCAGTACCGAGATGGCGACGGTGATCGGGCCGGAGTCGTCCTTGAGCGGGCGCAGGAACTCCACGTCCATCTTCCGCACCACCACGGCACCGCGCGCGAACGGGCCGCTCTGCAGGAACTTGATCCGGGCTTCCTGCATGTACTCCACGAACTTCGTGTTGTTGACGTGCCCGAGACGGTCGGAGTCGGCCCAGCGGACCTCCAGCGTGCAGGTGAAGGTCTTCTGCCCCGGCTCAGTCACGGGTGAGCTTCCGGTGGGTGACACGGTGCGGACGCGCCGCGTCCGCACCGAGCCGCTCGACCTTGTTGGCCTCGTACGACTCGAAGTTGCCCTCGAACCAGAACCACTTGCCCTCCTCGACGTTGCCTTCCCACGCGAGGATGTGGGTGCAGGTGCGGTCGAGGAACCAGCGGTCGTGGGAGATCACGACGGCACAGCCCGGGAACTTCTGCAGCGCGTTCTCGAGCGAGCTCAGGGTTTCGACGTCGAGGTCGTTGGTCGGCTCGTCGAGCAGGATCAGGTTGCCGCCCTCCTTGAGGGTCAGTGCCAGGTTCAGACGGTTGCGCTCACCACCGGAGAGCACCTCGGCCTTCTTCTGCTGGTCCGGTCCCTTGAACCCGAAGGCGCTGACATACGCGCGCGAGGGCATCTCGTTCTGGCCGACCTCGATGTAGTCGAGTCCGTCCGAAACCACTTCCCACACAGTCTTGTTGGGGTTGATGTTCGCGCGGGACTGGTCGACGTAGCTCAGCTTGACGGTGTCGCCGACCCGGACGGTGCCGGAATCGGGCTTCTCGAGGCCGACGATGGTCTTGAACAGGGTGGTCTTGCCGACGCCGTTCGGACCGATCACGCCGACGATGCCGTTGCGCGGCAGCGTGAACGACAGGTCCTTGATCAGCACGCGGCCTTCGAACCCCTTGTCGAGGTGGTCGACCTCGACCACGACGTCGCCCAGGCGCGGCGGCGTCGGGATCTGGATCTCCTCGAAGTCCAGCTTGCGGAACTTCTCGGCCTCGGCGGCCATCTCCTCGTAGCGGGCCAGACGGGCCTTGTTCTTCGTCTGGCGCGCCTTGGCGCCGGACCGGACCCACTCGAGCTCCTCCCGGAGGCGCTTCTGCAGCTTCTGGTCCTTCTTGCCCTGCACCTCGAGGCGCTCGGCCTTCTTCTCCAGGTAGGTGGAGTAGTTGCCCTCGTAGGGGTGCAGCTTGCCGCGGTCGACCTCGCAGATCCACTGTGCGACGTGGTCGAGGAAGTACCGGTCGTGGGTGACGGCGAGGACGGCACCGGGGTAGCTCGCGAGGAACTGCTCGAGCCACAGCACCGACTCGGCGTCGAGGTGGTTGGTGGGCTCGTCGAGCAGCAGCAGGTCGGGCTTGCTCAGCAGCAGCTTGCACAGGGCGACGCGGCGGCGCTCACCGCCGGACAGGTGGGTGACCGGCTCGTCCGGCGGCGGGCAGCGCAGGGCGTCCATGGCCTGCTCGAGCTGCGAGTCGATGTCCCAGGCGTTGGCATGGTCGAGTTCCTCCTGGAGCTTGCCCATCTCCTCCATCAGCTCGTCGGAGTAGTCGGTCGCCATCAGCTCGGCGATCTCGTTGAACCGGTCGAGCTTGACCTTGATCTCGCCGAGACCCTCCTCCACGTTGCCGCGGACGGTCTTCTCCTCGTTGAGCGGCGGTTCCTGCAGCAGGATGCCGACGGACGCTTCCGGGTCGAGGAAGGCCTCGCCGTTGCTGGGCTGGTCCAGCCCGGCCATGATCTTGAGGATGGACGACTTGCCCGCGCCGTTCGGTCCGACCACACCGATCTTGGCACCCGGGTAGAAGCTCATGGTGACGTCGTCGAGAATGACCTTGTCACCGTGCGCCTTGCGCACCTTCTTCATCGTGTAAATGAACTCCGCCATAGGTCCAGCGTATCGGGCCGACCCGCGGACACCACATCCCGGACGACCGGCCCGGTCCGGCGAGACCCGGAAGCGGGCCGGCTACGAGGCGAACAGCCGCGCCACGAACGGGGTGGTGTCGGGCAGGGAACGGGTCATGGTCGTGTTGTGCCCGGCGACGTACATCCGGTAGTCGATGTCGGCACCCGCCGCCCGCAGGTCGGCTGCGAGCCCGGCCGACAACGGCGCGGGGACCATCGTGTCGTGGATGCCCTGGGCGAGGAACATGGGGCGGTCGTACCCGCTGGTCGGGACGCCGAGGTAGTCGGCGAACACGGCGGGAAAGCGGCCCTCGGACAGGGACCGCGCCGCCAGGTCGCCCACTCGGACGTCGCCGGCGAGCGCGTCGAGCTCGTTGTAGCAGAGCCGTTCGGCCGCATCGACGAACTCCCGCCCGGTGGTGGTCAGGTAGCTGTTCACGTCCAGGTCGGGCTGGGCCGCGCGGAGTCCGGCGAAGATGTAGGAGCTGAACGCGACCAGACCTTCGAAACCCGGATCGGGGAATCCGGGCCCGCCGAAGGGGAACAGCCGCTCGAGGTTGGACGGCGCCCCGGTGGTGACCACGCCGCGGAAGTCGAGTTCCGGCGCCCGCGACGAGGCCCGGTGCGCGGTGTGCAGCGCCGCGTGCCCGCCCTGCGACTGACCGACGACGACCCACCGCGGCGACAGCGACGGCTCGGCGGCACGGCCCGCGCGCACGATGTCGACGACGCTGTTGGCGGCGCTGTGGCCGTCGAGGTAAGTGTGGACGCCCTCGGTGCCCAGTCCCGGATAGTCGGCCGCCACGACGGCGTAGCCCTGGGCGAGCCAGTGTTCGAGGTACAGGCGCTCGACGTCGGCGCGCGGATTCCGCGACGGCGCGCAGTCGTCGCCGATACCGACGGTGCCGTGGGCGTAGGAGATCACCGGCCGGCCGCCCTCCGGGGCCGGGCCCGGAGGCAGGAACAGCACCCCGGTGCCCACGGTCGGCGCGCCGGAGCGCCACTCGGTGCGGTAGGTGAGCCTTTCGGCGACCGCGGCACCCGGCACCGACAGCTCGGCCGGCAGCGGCTCGACCGACACGATCGCGCCCGGCGCGGGGTCGGCGGCCGCGACGGACGGGGCGAGCACGCCCGCCAGCACCGCGCCGACCGCACCCAACGCCCGCCGCCACCGCCTGGTCCGGCCCATGAAGTACTCCGCTCGTCCGAGGGGCGTGCCGATTGTCGGCATTCGCCACCTCGCACGTCGGTCGCGGGCCGTCCCGCGTTACCGGACGAATCGGGCGGCCACGAACGGCGTCGTGTCCGGGAGCGCCTCGAAGAGGGTGGCGAAGTGGTCGGCCGGATAGGTGCGGTAGTCGACGGCAGCGCCGCCGGCCCACAGGTCGGCGACGAGCTTGAACGACAGCGGCGCGGGAACCATCCGGTCCCGCAACCCCTGGCCGACGAACAGCGGGCGGTCGTACCCGCGGGTCGGGACACCGAGATAGTCGGCGAGCGCGGCCCGCATCCGGTCGTCGCCCAGCGGCCGGGACAGCAGCTGCCCCACGTCCACGTCGGCGGCACGGTCCTCGAGATCCCCGTAGCAGAGGTTCTCGGCGGCGTCGACGAGATTACGTCCGACGGGCGTGAGGTAGCTGTTCACGTCAACATCGGGACGGGCCGCCCGCAGTCCGGCCATGATGTACGCGCTGAACGAGGTGAGCCCGTCGAGGTCGAGGTCGGGGAAGCCGGGCACACCGAACGGGAACAGCAGCTCGAGGTTGGATGGCGCACCGGTGGCGACCGCGCCACGGAAGTCGAGCTCCGGCGCGCGCGCCGTGGCCCGGTGCGCGGTGTGCAGCGCCGCGTGCCCGCCCTGCGACTGACCGACGACGACCCAGCGGGGCGAGAGGGACGGCTCGACTGCGCGCGCCGCCCGCACGACGTCGATCACGCTGTTCGCGGCCGTGGGCCCGTCGAGATATGTGTGCAGGCCGTCGGTGCCGAGTCCGGGGTAGTCGGCGGCCACCACGGCGTAGCCCTGCGACAGCCAGTGGGCCAGATACCGCTGTTCCCGGTCGACGCGCGGGTTGCGCGACGGGGCACAGTCGTCGCCGAGACCGACGGTGCCGTGGGCCCATGACACCACCGGCCAGCCGCCTTCGGGCGCCTCGCCGGGCGGCAGGAACAGCACCCCGGTGTCTACGGCGTCGGCACCGGACCGCCACTGGGTGCGGTAGGTGAGCCGCTCGGCGCCTGCGGCGCCCGGCACGGAGAGCTCGGCCGGCAACGGTTCCACCGACATCACCGCGCCGGGCGCCGGTTCGGCGACCGCGACGGCCGGGCACAGCCCGGCCGGGAACAACACGGTCAACGAGGCGCAGGCCGCCCACAGTGCCCGGCGCATCCCTGTCTCACGACGGAGTCGGCTCGTCCACGGATCTCGTCGGGTCTCCCCGCGTCGAGGACGGGCGGTCGGGGACGGCGTGCCTGCCGCTGCGACGGTGCGATTCGGCACCTGGCACGTCCGGCTCGGGTCAGCCCGCACGCTCGATCCGGGTCTTCAGGTGGGCCAGCATCTGCTGCATGCTGCTCTCGGTCCATTTCGGGAGATGATCCCCGAGGGAGACGTCGGCGACGAGGACGGCGACGTGCGAGGTCCCTACCAGCTTCACCTCGGTGCCGCCGTCCGCGGGCGCGAACGTGAACGTCCACAGGAACTCGATGCCCGCCCCGGGCGTCGACCGGACGACGATGCGTTCGTCGGGGACGACCTCGACGTACTCGACGTGACCCTCGAAATGCAGGCCCCGGAGTCCTGCGAACCACTGGGCGCTCGACCCGACACCGTCCGGGGTCGACCGGACCTCCCGGACCGCCATGTTCGGATGAGCGGACCACAGCTTCCCGATGTCGCGCGCGAACCCGAACACCTTCTCGACGGGGGCATCGATCGTGATGCTCTGCGCCGCATGCAAGCTCGGCGGCGCCGCCTGCGCCCGGGCATCTTCCACCCGTGCCTTCACGGTGGCGAGCATCCGCTCGATGTCACCCCCGCTCAGCTTGAACATCAACTCCTCGACGGGCACCCCGACGACCGGCACGTCGAGTGTCCATTCGCAGTCCAATGTCAGGCGCGTCGCGCCGTCCTGCGGCGCGAACGTGAAGGTCCAGACCGGGCCCATGCTGGATCGGGCCACGATGCGCTCGCCGGGGACGACCTCGGTGTACTCCACGCGCCCTTTCAGGTGCAGGCCCAGCAGCTTCTCGAACCACTCGGCACTGGTCCCGACCCCCTCCGGGGTGAGTTCGACCTCCCTCACCGCGCAGTCGGGAAAGCAGACCCACAACTTTCCGACGTCCTTCGCGAACTCGAACACCTCCGCCACGGGCGCCTCGATCGTGGTGGAGCGGCTCATCTTCGCCATCGGTCCGATCCCTTCGGGTCCCGTTTCCCCCGATGCTCCGGCGGGCGCAGCGTGAGGGCTGGATCACACGTCCCGCACGCTACGCTCCGGCGGCCCCGCCGAAGGGGGATTGATCTCGGAGCGTCGACCCGCGGGAGCCCTCGGCGAACACCGGGCCCAGCACCAGGCCGCCGGCTCTACCCGCCGAACAGGGTCGCCGCGAACGGCGTGGTGGCCGGCAGTGCGTCGAACATGGTCTCGGAATGCCCGTTGGGGTAGGTGCGGTAGTCGACGTTCGTACCCCCGGACCACAGGTCGGCGACGAGCTTGAACGACAGCGGCGCCGGCACGACCTGATCGCGCAATCCCTGGCCGAGGAACAGCGGTCGGTCGTACCCATGGGTGGGGACTCCCATGTAGTCGGCGAGGGCCGCGCGCATGCGGTCGTCGCCGAGCGGGCGGGCGAGGATCTCCCCCACTCCGATGCCGCGGACGCGGTCGCCGAGGTCGACGTAGCAGAGCCGTTCGGCGTCGTCGACGACCTCCCGCCCGATCGGGGTGAGGTAGCTGTTCACGTCCACGTCGGGCCGCGCGGCTCGCAGACCGGCCAGGACGTACGACAGGAACACGGTGGTGCCGTCGAGACCCAGATCCGGGAAGCCGGGACCGCCGAACGGGAACAGCATCTCGAGGTTCGACGGCGCGCCGGTGGCGATCATGCCGCGGAAGTCGAGTTCGGGGGCCCGCGACGTCGCCAGGAGCGCGGTGTGCAGCGCCGCGTGGCCGCCCTGCGACTGGCCGATCACGATCCACTGGTTCGACAGCGACGGCTCGGCGGCGCGGGCGGCCCGGACGACGTCGACGACGCTGTTCGCGGCGCTCGGCCCGTCGAGGTAGGTGTGGAGCCCGTCGCTGCCCAGGCCGGGATAGTCGGAGGCGACCACGGCGTAGCCCCGGGACAGCCAGTGTCCGAGGTATGCCCGGTCGCGGTCGGTGCGCGGGTTACGCGAGGGGGCGCAGTCGTCGCCGACGCCGACGGTGCCGTGGGCCCACGACACGACCGGCCAGCCACCGTCGGGCGCCTGACCCGGGGGCAGGTACAGGACACCCGAGGCGGTCGTCGCGGCACCCGACCGCCACTGGGTGCGGAAGGTCAGTCGCTCGGCCGTGGCCGCCCCCGGCACCGACAGCTCGCCGGGCAGTGACTCGATCGCGACCACCGTGCCGGGGCCGGGCTGCGCGCCGGCCGTCGCGGGCACGACCAGTCCGGCAGCCATGGCCCCGATGCACGCGAGCGCCCGCAGCCGCCACTCCCTGCCCCTCATCGCGCTCCTCCCGTCGTCGGTGCCAGGCGCTCAAGTTAACAGCCGAGCCCGAACGGACGGGACGTTTCGGACACGGCGGCGACGGGCATCTTCCGGGGATGACGACTTCCCCGGCGAGCTCGACGACCCCACAGGCCACCGCCGCCGACCGGCTCCGCGTCGCGGGCGTCGCCGTGTCGGCGATCGCCGCGGTCGCTCTCTCCTTCCTCGGATCCGGGGCCGTGGTGGGCACACCGATCTCCGAGGTGGCCGACGGGGCGCTCTCCGCCGATGCGACGGCGGTGGCGCCGGGCGGTCCGGCGTTCGCGATCTGGTCGGTGATCTACGCGGGCCTGCTGGCGCTGGCGGTGTGGCAGGCGCTGCCCGCGCACCACGCCGATCCCCGCCAACGGGCGCTCGGCTGGTGGATCGCCGCGTCGATGCTGCTCAACGCCGCGTGGATCCTCGTCGTGCAGGTCGAACTGCTCGCGCTCAGCGTCGCGGTCATCGTCGCGCTGCTGGCCGTGCTGGTCCGGATCTTCCTCGGCCTGACCCGCACCGCGCCGTCGTCCCGCGTGGAAGCCGTCGTCGTGGACGGCACGATGTTCCTGTACCTGGGCTGGGTCGCGGTAGCCACCGTCGCGAACACGGCGGCCGTACTGCGCGCCGCGGACGTCGACCCGTTCTCGCTGGGCGCCGACGCCTGGGCGGTGATCGTCCTGGTCGCGGTCGCCGCGGTGTCGGTGCTCCTGGCCGTCGCCGGGCACGGGCGGCTCGCCGTCGCCGCGGCCATGGCGTGGGGCCTGGTATGGATCGCGGTGGCCCGCAGCGGCGACACCGGCTTCACCTCCACCCCGGCCGCCGTCGCGGCGGGCGCCGCGGCGGCGGTGGCGGTGCTGTCCGCGGTGATCGTGCGGCTGCGCACCGAGACCGCGCGGCGCCGGCGCACCTAGTGGCCCTCGTGGTCCCGCCGCGCCAGCTCGGCGAACATCGCGTTGTGGGCGGCGAGATCGGCGTCGTCGTCCCGCTCGGCGGCGCGGTCCACCCGTCGCGCGGTGCGCTCGTCGCTGCGCGACCACTGCACCAGCAGCGCCAGCATCACCAGCACCAGCGGGATCTCTCCCGCCGACCAGGCGATACTGCCCCCCACCTTCTGGTCGGCGAACAGGTCGCTGTTCCAGGCCAGGCCGAGCCCGCGGTAGTAGGACTCGGCCATCACCGAGCCCATGCTCATCAGGGTCACACCGAAGAACGCATGGAACGGCAGCGAGCCGAACACCATCGCCAGCTTCGTCACCGGCGTCACGTCCCGCGGCGACGGGTCCACGCCGATCACGACCCAGTAGAACAGGTAACCGCTGATCAGGAAGTGCAGGTTCATCAGCACGTGCGCGGCATGGCTGTCGGCGTTGGCCTCGAAGATCCCGCCCAGGTACAGCGCGTAGAAGCCGCCGACGAACATCACCGACGCGACGACCGGATGGGTGAAGAACCGCGACGGCGGGCTGTGCAGGAACGCGAGGAGCCATTCCCGCGGGCCGGGGTAGCCGTCGCGGCCCGCCGGTTTGAAGGCCCGCAGCGCCAGGGTCATCGCCCCGCCGAGGGCGAGCAGCACGGGCGCCAGCATCGACATCGCCATGTGGGCGCCCATGTGCACGCTGAACATCGCCGGCGAGTACATGCCCACGCCCGACGACGTGGCGACCAGCAGCACGAAGCAGCCGGAGAACCAGGCGATCGACCGGCCGACGGGCCAGCTGTCGCCGCGCCGGCGCAGCGTCCACAGCCCGATCGCGTAGGCGACCGCGAGAACGAGGGCGATCGTGCCGAAGATCAGGTCGAACCGCCACGCGCCGAAGAAGAGGGTGCCGAGTGTCGGGGGGCCGTCCAGGTTGTAGCCGAGCTCCACCTCGAGCAGCGACGGCACCGTCGCCGGCGGGGGCGGCGGGGTGCGGCCCAGCCCCACGGCCAGGCCGACGGTGGCGGCCAGGATGACGGCCTCGACGGCCGCGAACCGGACGAGCGCGCCCCGATCGTCGGGGTTCGCCTCGAGCGCGGGCAGCGCACGGCGCCGCTGCATCCACCCGAGGACGCCCAGGACGATCAGCGCCAGCGCCTTGACCAGGACGAGCCGGCCGTAGGTGCTGGTGAGCAACTCGTCCGCGGGCAGCCGCACCGCGGCGTTGACGATGCCGCTCAGAGCCATCACCGCGAAGGCCAGCCCGGCGACGAACGAGAACCGGCGGGCCGCGAGATCGGTGTGCGCGCCGCGGCGCCACCCGTGGGCGAGCAGGGCGAACAGGCCGCCCGCCCACACCGCCGCCGCGACCAGGTGCAGCACGAGGCTGTTGGTGGCCATGTCGTGCGAGCCGCCCGACGACGAGTGCCCGGTCAGGGCCAGCGGCATCAACGTCACCAGGGACAGCAGCAGCAGGTACGGCACCCACGACCAGCGCACCGCGGCGCGGATCAGCACCGCCAGGATCAGGGCGAGCGCCGCCGTCCACGCCCACGCGAGCGCGGTGTCGATCTGCCCGATCGCACCCCACAGGTTCTCCGGCTTCAGCGCCTCGGCCAGCGGCTGCCCGGAGGTGTCGGACAGGGTCAGCGGCACCAGCACCGCCGAGCCGAACGCCCAGATCAGGGCGGCGACACCCGCGGTGCGCACGGCCCGGTAGCCGTCCACGTCGAGCACCCCGCTGCGCTGCGGCGGCACCAGGAACGCGGCGAAGAACAGCGAACCGACCGCGGCGACGGCCGCGACCTCCGCGATCGCCCGCACCGCGGGCAGCCCGTAGGTGGTCAGCGGACCGGGGTCCGGGATGCCCAGCAGCACCAGCGCCTGCGCGGCCGACAGGCCGACCACGATCGGCGCGACGACCGCGGCGACGAGCCCGAGGAGGACATACAGTGCCGACGTGTTGCGCCGCCCGGCCGGCGGCGAGGAGGTCGGCGCGGCCGACGCGAGCTCGGGTGATGCCATACCTAACAGGGTAGGACCTCGGCGAGCGCCGCTACGACGGGCCGTCGGAGACGTGCGCCACCGTCCCGGCGGCCGGATCGAGATCGAACACCGCACGCAGGGCGTCGAGGGTGTCGGCCGCCAGCAGGGCGTCGCAGTGCGGCAGCGCCGCCGCCATCGGCCCGGTCTCGGGCCGGTACCCGGGCCGGCCGGCCCGCGGGTTCAGCCAGATCAGCCGGTGCGCGCGGCGGCGCACCCGCGCGACGGCCCGGCCGAGGGCCTGCGGATCGTCGCTGTCCCACCCGTCGGAGGCGACGAACACGACGGCACCGCGCAGCAGGTTGCCGTGGTGGGAGGCGAGCAACGCCTCGAGGCTGCCGGCGATGTGGGTGCCGCCGTAGCGGTCGACGACCGTGTCGTTGGCGCGGGCGACCGCGTGCTCGGCGGAGCGGTGCGCGAGGGTCGCGGTGAGCCGGGTCAGACTCGTGGAGAAGGCGAACACCTCGGCGTCGCCGGCGCGCACCGCGGCGCGCATCAGGTGCAGGTAGATGTCGGCGTAGCCGTGCATGGAACGGCTCACGTCGCACAGCACCACGATCCGGCGCGGACGGCGGACCGGGCGGGCGCGGCGCAGGCGCACCAGTTCGAACCCGGTGTGCCGGGATGCGTCGAGGGTGGCACGCACGTCGAGGCGGCCGTGGTGGTGCGGTGTGCGGCGGCGGCCGAGGCGCCGCGGCCAGCGCACCCGGGCCTGCTCGAGCCACTGCCCCAGGGTGCGCAGGTCCTCGGGCCGCAGATCGGCGAACGGCTGGTCGGCGCGGATCTCGACGGGGCTCGGCGCCCACGGCCCGGGCCGGACCGTCTCGGGGGGTTCGCCGGATCGGCCCGGGCTGCGGGTGTGCCACGGCACGCCCGTCTGCGGCGCCGCCGGCACCGGGTTCGGCGCCGCACCCTGCACCACGGCGTCGCCGGCGCCGGCCGCCCCGCCGGGGCCGGTGCGGCGGGCGTGCGGATCGACGGCGAGCACCTGGTGGTCGAAGACCTCGGCGAACACGGCGTCGAACGCTTCGAGCGCGTCCTGCCGATCGACGAGGGCCACCCGCGCGGTCCAGTACAGCCGGCTGCGGGTGCGCGGCGGGTGCAGCCGCAGCGCCCGCACCAAGGTCCCGGCGGCGGTCGCGGCGACGGGCACGCCGGCGCGGCGCAACCGGTCGGTGAGCGCCACGGTGAACGCGGCGAGGTCGACGCCGCGCAGCAGCAGCGCGTTGCTCACGCCCGGTACTCCTCGTACTCGGCACGGATCGTGGTCCGGTCGTCGGGGGTCTTGGCGAGCGCGGTCAGCGTCGCCACCGCGCCCGGGTGGACCAGATCCCCCACCCCGAGCGCGACGAGCGCGGACACCCAGTCGATGGTCTCGGCGATGCCCGGCGCCTTGTCCAGGTCCAGCCGGCGCACGGAGGCGACGAAGTCGGCGGCCGATTCGACGAGCGCGAGGTTCGCGGCGGGGACGGTGCGGCGCAGGATCGCGACGGCGCGGTCCCGGCCCGGATAGTCGATCCAGTGGTAGAGGCAGCGCCGGCG
Organism: Rhodococcus sp. 14C212; assembly: GCF_011058195.1. Classification (NCBI taxonomy): domain Bacteria; kingdom Bacillati; phylum Actinomycetota; class Actinomycetes; order Mycobacteriales; family Nocardiaceae; genus Rhodococcus; species Rhodococcus sp. 14C212. The sequence goes on from NZ_JAALEH010000011.1 coordinate 30,423, forward strand.
CAGTGCGTCGTGCAGGTCGCGGCTGCGGTTGGAAGTGAGCACGACGATCGGGGGCCGCACGGCGGTGAGAGTGCCCAGTTCGGGGATCGTGACGGAGAACTCGCCGAGGAACTCGAGCAGCAGCGCCTCGAACTCGTCGTCGGCCCGGTCGATCTCGTCGATGAGCAGGACCGGCGCAGTCGGGCCGCGGTGCCGCACACAGCGCAGCACCGGCCGCTCGAGCAGGAACTCCTCGGTGTAGAGGTCGGCCTCGCTCAGGCTCTCGCCCCGGGTCTCGGCGAGCCGGATCGCGAGCAGTTGCCGCTGGTAGTTCCAGTCGTAGAGGGCCTCGCTCGCGGCGAGGCCCTCGTAGCACTGCAGCCGGATCAGCTCGGTGCCCACGGCGGCGGCGAGGGCCTTGGCGGCGGTGGTCTTGCCGACGCCGGGCTCGCCCTCGAGCAGCAGCGGCCGGCCGAGCTCCACCGCGAGGTACAGGGCGGTGGCGGTGCCCTCGTCGAGCAGGTAGTCCTGGTCGTCGAACCGGCGCACGACGTCGTCGACGCCGCCGAACACGCTCATCGGCCGGCTCCCGTCACGAACACGCGGCGTGTTCCTTCTGGTAGGCGCGGCGGCAGCCCGGGCAGCAGAACCACACGTCCGTGCCGTCGTCGGTCAGGTGCGGGGTGTCGGCGGTGACGGTGACGGTCATCCCGCACACGGGGTCCACCGCGGTGTGCGGCGGCGCGGCCGGCGCGACGGGCGCACCGAGGCTTTCGCGGCGGATCGCCTGCACCAGTTCGGCGACGATCGACAGCCCGATCTCCGCGGCGGTGCGCGCACCGATGTCGAGACCCGCGGGGGTATGCACGCGCGCCCGTTCGTCCGGGCGCACCTCGGCCTGCGCGAGCACGTCGGCGCCGCGCCGCCGGCTGGCGACGAGGCCCACGTAGCCGATCCCGGCGTCGAGGGCGGCGCGGATGACCCCGGGTTCCTCCCCGCCGAGGCTCGCGACGACGACGGCAGTGGCGTCGGCGTCGGGCGCGGCGCCCGGCTCGAGGCGGTCGACCACGAAGTCGAGCCGCGCGGCGAGGTCCGCGACGGCCTCGGCCACCGGCGTCGACCCCGAGACCACGAGCATCGGGGCGGGCAGCCGCGGCTCGAGGAAGATCTCCGTCGCACCGCCGGACAGGCACGGGTTGACCGCGACGGTCGCCCCCGGAGCGTCCGGGAAGGTCTGCGTCGCGCCGGGCAGGACCCGCAGCAGGACGCTCTCCCCCGTGGTCAGGGCCTGCCGCGCGGCGTCACGCACCGAGGTCTCCGTGCACTGGCCGCCGACGAAGCCCTCGATCGTGCCGTCGTCGAGTACCAGCGCGCAGTCGCCGGGCCGGGCGGACGTCGGCCGCTGGGCGCGCACCACGGTGGCACGGACGAACGCCCGGCGCCGGCGGGTCAGTTCCGCGGCACGCACCGTCAGATCCATGTGGCTCTCCCTGGTTCGGGCCGGTGGTCAGATCGGCGGGGTAGGCCGGCCCTGCATCGCCTCCCACACCCGCGACGGGGTCAGCGGCATGTCGGCGTGCCGCACCCCGAAGGGGCGCAGCGCGTCGACGACGGCGTTGACCACCGCGGGCGGCGAGCCGACCGTCGCGGACTCGCCGATGCCCTTGGCGCCGATCGGGTGGTGCGGCGACGGGGTGACGGTGAAGCCGGTCTCGAAGTGCGGCACCTCCATCGCCGTGGGGATGAGGTAGTCCATGAGCGAGCCGCCGAGGCAGTTGCCGTCCTCGTCGAACTCGATCATCTCCATCAGTGCCATGCCGATGCCGTCGACGAGTCCGCCGTGGACCTGGCCCTCGATGATCATCGGGTTGATGCGGGTGCCGCAGTCGTCGACGGCGAGGAACCGGCGCACCGTCACCTCACCCGTGCCGGGATCGATGTCGACGACGCAGAAGTACGCCCCGTACGGGTAGGTGAGGTTCTCGGGGTTGTAGCAGATCTGGGCCTCGAGTCCGCCCTCGACACCCTCGGGCAGATCGCCGGCGCCGTGCGCCCGCATCGCGATGTCCTGGATGGTCACCGACGCGGTCGGATCGCCCTTGACGTGGAAGGAGCCCTTGGTCCAGTCGAGGTCGGCGACGGACACCTCGAGCATGCCGGAGGCGATGATCCGGGCCTTGTCGCGCACCTTGCGCGCGACGAGGGCGGCGGCCGCGCCGGAGACCGGGGTGGATCGGCTGCCGTAGGTGCCGAGACCGAACGGGGTGTTGTCGGTGTCGCCGTGCACGACGTCGATGTCCTCGGGTGGGATGCCGAGTTCCTCGGCGACGATCTGCGCGAACGTCGTCTCGTGGCCCTGGCCCTGGGTCTGCACGGACAGCCGCACCACCGCCTTGCCGGTGGGGTGCACGCGCAGCTCGCAGCCGTCGGCCATGCCGAGACCGAGGATGTCCATGTCCTTGCGCGGGCCGGCGCCGACGGCCTCGGTGAAGAACGCCACGCCGATGCCCATCAGTTCGCCCCGCGCGCGGCGCTCGGCCTGCTCGCGGCGCAGTTCGTCGTAGCCGACCATCTCCACGGCCTTGCGCAGGGTGGTTTCGTAGTCGCCGGAGTCGTATTTCCATCCGGTCTTGCTCGTGTACGGGAACTGTTCGGGGCGAAGGAGGTTCCGCAGCCGCAGCTGCACCGGATCCAGCTCGAGGTCGTAGGCGAGGCAGTCCACGAGCCGCTCGACGAGGTAGACGGCCTCGGTGATGCGGAACGAGCACGCATAGGCCACGCCGCCGGGCGCCTTGTTGGTGTAGACGGCGGTCATGTGACAGTAGGCGGCCTCGATGTCGTAGCTGCCGGTGAACACCCCGAAGAACCCGGCCGGGTACTTCACCGGGGCGGCGGTGCCGTTGAACGCACCGTGGTCGGCGAGGACCTGGGTGCGGATCGCGAGGATCTTCCCCTCGCGGGTCGCGGCGATCTCACCGACCATCACGTAGTCGCGGGCGAAGCCGGTGCTCACCAGGTTCTCGCTGCGGTCCTCCATCCACTTGACCGGCTTGCCCGTGACGAGGGAGGCGACGATCGCGCAGACGTACCCGGGATAGATGGGCACCTTGTTGCCGAACCCGCCGCCGATGTCCGGGGCGATCACGCGGATCTTGTGTTCGGGCAGACCCGCGACGAGGGCGTAGAGGGTGCGGTGGGCGTGCGGCGCCTGGCTCGTCGACCACAGCGTGAGCTTGCCGGTGATCCGGTCGTAATCGGCCACGGCACCGCAGGTTTCCATCGGTGCCGGGTGCACCCGGGGATAGACCATCTCCTGCCGGGCGATCACGTCGGCCTTCGCGAACGCGGCCTCGGTGGCGGCGGCGTCCCCGGTTTCCCAGTCGAAGCAGTGGTTGTCGGTCTTGCCCTCGAGGTCGGTGCGGATCACCGGGGCCTCGGGCGCGAGGGCGCGACGGACGTCGACGACCGGGTCGAGGATGTCGTACTCGACGTCGATGAGTTCGAGGGCGTCGCGCGCGGAGTACCGGTCCTCGGCGACGACGAAGGCGACCTCCTGGCCCTGGAAGCGGACCTTGTCGGTGGCGAGGACGGCCTGGACGTCATTGGACAGGGTCGGCATCCAGGCCAGGCCCTTGTCCGCGAGATCGGCGCCGGTGACGACGGCCCGCACCTTCGGGTGGGCCTGCGCGGCGCTGGTGTCGATGCCGAGGATCTTCGCGTGCGCGACCGGGGAGCGCAGGATCGCCAGGTGCAGCATGCCGGGCAGTTGCACGTCGTCGACGAAGCGGCCGTGGCCGCGGATGAAGCGCGGGTCCTCCTTGCGCAGCATGCGGCCGTGACCGCACGGCTTCTCGTCGTTGTCGACGGTGTCGAGCAGTTCGGGGGTCGGGTCGACGGCGGTCATGACGGCGCCTTCTCGGTGGCGGGGTGCTCGGCGGCCCAGCGGATGGACCGCACGATGGTGGTGTAGCCGGTGCAGCGGCAGATCTGCCCGGAGATCGCCTCGCGGATGGTCTGCTCGTCGGGGTCCGGGTTGCGGTCGAGCAGGGCCCGGGCGGTGATCATCATGCCGGGGGTGCAGAAGCCGCACTGCAGCCCGTGGCAGCGCATGAAGCCCTCCTGGACGGGGTCGAGCACGCCGTCGCGCTCGAGTCCCTCGACGGTGCGCACGTCGTGGCCGCTCGCCATGGCGGCGAGCATGGTGCACGACTTGACGGGCTCGCCGTCGACCGCGACGACGCAGGTGCCGCAGTTGCTGGTGTCGCAGCCCCAGTGCGTGCCGGTCAGGCCGAGGTGATCGCGCAGGAAGTGGACGAGCAGCAGCCGCGGTTCCACCTCGGCACTGACCTCGTCTCCGTTGACGGTCATCGAAACACGCATCGGGTCAACCCCTTTCGGAGGTGGTGAGCCGCTCGACGGCGCGGCGCAGGGTACGCACCGTGAGCTCCGTGGCGAGGTGGCGTTTGTAGTCGACGGTGCCGCGCTGGTCCGCGACCGGGTCGCTGGCGGCGGCGGCGAGTTCGCCGGCCTCGCGGTAGAGATCCTCGGACGGCGTCGCGCCGCGCAGGCGGTCGGAGATGCCGGCCAGGGCCCGCGGATCCGCCCGTAGAGCGGTGAGACCGACGCGGGCGTCGTCGATGGCACCGTCGCTCATCCACACGGCGGCGCCGGCCGCGGCGATCGCCCAGTCCCCCGTTCGCCGCTCGACCTTGGCGTAGGCGCTCGACCCGCGGCCCCGTCGCGGCAGCCGGACCTCGACGAGCAGTTCGTTGGGGGCGGCCGTCGTCTCGTAGGGGCCGAGATGGAACTCCTCCATCGTCAGCGTCCGGCTGCCGTGCGGACCGCGCAGCACGACCGAGGCATCGAGGACCTGGCACACGGTGGACAGGTCCTCGGCGGGGTCGGCCTGGCACAGCGACCCGCCGATCGTGCCGCGGTTGCGCACGACGGGATCGGCGATGACGCGTTCGGCGTCGCGGAAGATCGGGAAGATCTCGGCGAGCGCCTCGTTTTCGAGGAGTTCGCGGTGCCGCGCCAGCGCGCCGATCCGCACGACGTCGGGCTCGACGGCGATGTAGCCGAGCTCGCCGGCCAGGTCGTTGATGTCGATCAGGCATTCGGGGGCGGCGAGCCGGAGTTTCATCATCGGCAGGAGACTGTGCCCGCCCGCGACGACCCGGGCTTCCTCGCCGCGTTCGTCGAGGAGTGCGATGGCGTGATCGATGCCGGTGGCGCGCTCGTATTCGAAAGCCGAAGGTACTTGCATGTGGCATACCTCACATTTCAGCTACCTACGGAGTGTATGCCCGCGCTCGCGGCGCGACGGGCGGATTCGTCGCCCGATCGGGGCGACCGGCCCGAACGAGCGCACCCGGCCGAACGGCGGCGAGGGCCTCGGTCGGGCCCGATCCGGCGAGCGGTTAAGATTTTGGCCGCGCCTCCGTAGCTCAGCTGGATAGAGCAAGAGCCTTCTAATCTCTAGGTCGCAGGTTCGAGTCCTGCCGGGGGCACCACCCTCCACTCAGCGCCCGGGAGCACTGCACGGAGATCTCGCGTCCTCGCGGGGCCGGCCGCGCCCCACCTTCGGCGCGGCAGTTCAGGCGAGACCGGTGAGATGCTCGGCAATCGTCCAGAACCGTCCGGCCTGGGCGACGTCGTGGGACTGCGCGCTGGAGTCGATTTCGTGACACTCGCCGAAGAACTTTCCGCCCACCCCGTCGAGCGACGGGTCGACCGCCGTGAACACCAGCGAATCGGTGGCTGCGTCGACGGACGTGGCGAAGGGCATGTGCGGCAACACGTGCGCCATGAACAGCCGCATCAGACCGCGAGTGCTTGCAGCCGCAGTGGTGGGCACGAAACCGGGACACACGGCGTTCGCGGTGATCGGCCGCCCGGCGAGGCGGCGCTGGAGCTCGTAGGTGAACCACAGCACCGCCAGCTTGGAATTCTTGTATGCCCGATCGGGGTTGTAGCCGTGCTCGAGCTGGACGTCGGCGAAGTCGAAGTCCACCGGCGCTCCGCGGGATCCGGGTAGGTGCAGCCGCGAGCCGACGGTGACGACACGCGCCGATGCGCTGCGCTCGAGTGCGGGCATGAGCAGGGCGGTGAGCAGGAACGGGGCCAGGACGTTGACCGCGAGGGTCTCCTCGTACCCGTCGACGGTGAGCCGGCGTTCCCTGCTCGTCTGCAGGATGCCGGCGACGTGCAGCAGCACGTCGATCGGTTCGCCCCGCTCGGCTTCCGCGGCGGCGAAGGACCGGACCCGCTCCAGAGAAGACAGATCTACCCAGCGCGGCTCGAGCCGAGCGTCGGGATCCGTCCGCCGTATCGCCGCGGCAGCGTCCTCCGCGGCAGCTCGGGTACGCGCGGTGAGCAGGACCCGATGCCCCCGGGCGGCGAGCTTCTCGGCCGTGGCCCGGCCGAGCCCCCGACCTCCCCCGGTGACGAGCACCGTCCTGCTCATGTCCCCGGTTCCTCCGTTCCTGCACCGGGCACCGACGGGCCGGAGACGAACGACCGGCCGGCAGCGTGCACTCGCTCGCCGAGCCGGGCGAGGATCGGGCGTTGCCCCTTCACGAGCTTGATGTCCGCGACGGCGAGCGGAAACCAGCGAGCGTCGTCCACCTCGGGAAAGCTCTGCACCTTTCCGGACCGCGGCGGCCACTCCAGGTCGAAGGTGTTGCTGCCGACGAAGGCCGGATCGTCGGCGGTCTCACCGGCGTAGACGGTGACGATCTTGCGGGAGGGCTGCTTGAACCGCCCGAGCATCTCGTAGTTCACCTGGGGCGCGGGCATCCCGCATTCTTCCTCGAACTCTCGCAAGGCCACCGCGAACGGGTCTTCGTCGTCGCCATAGACCCCCTTGGGGATCGACCAGGCCGCCTCGTCCTTGCCGACCCAGTACGGCCCGCCCGGGTGCACGATCCACACCTCGAGCACGCCTTCGGCGTCGATCCGGTACAGCAGAAGGCCGGCGCTGGTGACTGCCATCGCTCCCCCTTTTCGTCGCCGTGCGCTCCCGCCCCACACGGTAGTTCTTCCGGGCACACTGGTACCGGTATCCGCGCCACCCGTCCGACCGGAAGGACCCGCCCGTGACCGATACGACCGGCGACCGCGCCGTCACCGCGCGCGCGAACGGCCCCACCGTCGTGCTCGACCTCCCGGAGGGAATCGGCGTTGCGCTCGACGTCGCACAGGCTCGGGCACTGCACGAGCAGCTCCGGGAGGCGATCGAGAAGGCCGAGCAGCTCGAGGACTGAGACCCGATACATACGTACCGGTTCACGCGAACGCCTGCACACCGGACGCCCGCCGGTGATCATCGAGGGGCGGATTCCGGCGGAGTCCAGTTCACGACAGGGTGCCGGGACCGTTCCCGAACCGAAGGAGTCCTCGTGTCGAAGAACGTCGCCCGCCGGGCTGCAGCACTCGCCGGTCTTGTCGTCGTCCCGTTCGTCCTCGGGGCCACCGTGGGAGCCGGAACCGCCGCCGCCGCACCGTGGCGCATCGGTCCGTTCTACCGCGCCGAGTTCGCGGGGCCGGAGGGCAATGCAGTCTGCCCCAAGGCCGAGGCGTTCGACCGGTCCATCGGCGCCGTAGTCCTCGTGTCCTGTTCGTGGGATCCCGCGGCGAACGCCTGGTTCTACGTCGTCTTCAACCCGAGGACCTGGTCGTAGCCGGCGCCGATCGCTCGAGCGCCGCGGCGAAACGGACTGCACGCCGCCGATCCCGTCATAGAATGGGGAACCCCTTGTGGGCCTGTCCTGCAACGGTGCGGAGGGACAGACTGCCATGCACTCATCATCCGAGCCGAGCCGATGACCACCCCCACGGTCGAACCGCGCCCCCGTGATCGCCGGCTGTCGGAAATCCCGGACGCCTTGGCATCTCGTCACCAGGCGACCGCCATCCTGCGCACCCGGCGCTACGCCGTGTTCCTGGACTTCGACGGCACCCTCGCCCACCTCGTGAGCGACCCCACCGCTGCCACCCTGGTCGAGGGCGCGGCGAAAGAGCTTGCCCGGCTGGCCCGCTATTGCCCCGTCGGCGTGATCAGCGGCCGCGACGTGGCCGACGTGCAGGCACGGGTCGGCGTGCCCGGGCTCTGGTATGCGGGCAACCACGGTTTCGAACTCGTCGGTCCGGACGGCGAGTACCACCGGAACGATGCCGCCGTCCCCGCGGTGCCCGACCTCGAGCGGGTCGCCGTCGCCCTGCGGGACCGCCTGGCCGGCGTGCCCGGCGTTCTGGTGGAGCACAAGCGTTTCGCCGTGGCGGTTCATCACCGCAACGTCGCCGAGGACCGGATCGGGGAGGTCGTCGCGGCGGTGCACGATGCGGCCGACCGGGACGGCCGGCTCCGCGTCACGAACGGACGCCAGGTCACCGAGCTCCGCCCCGATGTGGACTGGGACAAGGGGCGGGCGGTGGCCTGGGTGCTCGATCACCTCCGCGGCGCGGACGACCCGATGCCGGTCTACATCGGCGACGACCTGCTCGGCGACGACGCGTTCGGCACCCTGACATCGACCGGGATCGGCATCGTCGTGCGCTACAGCGGGGAAGGCGATCGGCGGTCGACGGCACAATTCGCGGTCGACGGTCCGGACCGGGTCCGTGAGTTACTGGAGCGGCTGGCGGATCTGCTCGGCAGCGACCCGGGGATCGCGCCGCCCCCCGACGACGCCTGGACGATGTTCTTCGAGGGCTACGACCCGCTCACCGAGAAGCTGCGCGAGGCCCTCTGCACCGTCGGGAACGGTTTCTTCGCCACCCGAGGCTGCGCGCCCGAATCCCGCGCGGACGGCGTGCACTACCCCGGCACCTATGTGGCCGGCATCTTCAACCGTCTCCAGGACGAGGTGGCGGGGAGCGCCATCGACCACGAAAGCCTGGTGAACCTGCCGAACTGGTTGCCGGTGACCTTCCGGGTCGACGGCGGGCAGTGGTTCGACCTCGACACCGCCGAGCTGCTCGACTACCGCCAGTACCTCGACCTCCGCCGCGCCGTCCTCATCCGGCGGTTCCGATTCCGCGACGCCGCGGGGCGCACTACTTCGGTGCGGCAGCGGCGATTGGTTGCCATGAATCTCCCGCACGCCTGCGCCCTCGAGACGACGATCGTGGCCGAGGACTGGTCGGGCCGGCTCGAGATCCGCTCGCTGCTGGACGGCGCAGTCCGGAACTCCCTCGTCGAGCGCTATCGCGACCTCGCCGACGAGCACCTCGAGCCGCTGCAGACCACCGCACTGTCCGCCGACTCGGTGCTGCTGGCGGTGCAGACCAACCAATCGCGGATACCGGTGGCGATGGCGGCCCGGAACACCGTGTGGTGCGACGGGGAGCCCGTTGCCGGCGAGTACCGGCTGGTCGACGGCGACGACCGGATCGGACACGACATCACCGTCGACGTCGAGGCGGACCGGCCCGTGACGCTGGAGAAGATGGTGGCGGTGTTCACCGGGCGCGATCAGGCAGTGTCCGAGCCGGCCGACGAAGCCGCCCGCTGGCTTCCCCGGCTCGGCCGGTTCGACGAGCTGCTCGACGGTCATGTGCTCGCCTGGGGGTATCTGTGGGACCACCTGGGCATCGAGTACGAGGGTCCGGGCCACGGCCATGCCCTGCGCGTCCTCCGGTTCCATCTTCTGCACCTGCTGCAGACGGTCTCCGCGAACACCGCCGACCTCGACGTGGGCGTGCCGGCACGGGGGTTGCACGGAGAGGCGTACCGCGGGCACGTCTTCTGGGACGAGCTGTTCGTGTTCCCGGTGTTGAACCTGCGGCTGCCCACGCTGACCCGGTCGTTGCTGCGCTACCGCTACCGTCGCCTGCGGGAGGCCCGCCGGATGGCGCGCGAAGCCGGTCACCGGGGTGCGATGTTCCCGTGGCAGTCGGGCAGCGACGGCCGCGAGGAAAGCCCGCAGCTGCACCTCAATCCCAGATCCGGCCGCTGGAACCCGGACCCCAGCCGGCGCCAGCACCACACCGGCATCGCGATCGCCCACAACGTGTGGCAGTACTACCAGGTGACCGGCGATCTGGAGTTCCTGATCGAGTACGGCGCCGAGATGCTCGTGGAGATCGCCCGCTTCTACGCCGATCTCGCGTCCTACGACGAGGATCGCGGACGGTACAGCATCCGCGGCGTCATCGGCCCCGACGAGTTCCATTCCGGCTACCCCGACGCACCGTACGACGGAATCGACAACAACGCGTACACCAACGTCATGTCGGTCTGGGTGATCCTGCGCGCCCTCGAGGCGCTCGAGCTGATCCCGCTGCAGATCCGCTCGTACCTGACCCAGGCCCTGGGACTGCACGCACAGGAGACCGCGCGCTGGGAGGACGTCACCCGCAGAATGTTCGTCCCGTTCCACGATCGTGTCCTCAGCCAGTTCGAGGGCTACGAGCGCCTCGCCGAACTGGACTGGGACGGCTACCGGCGGCGCTACGGCGACATCCAGCGCCTCGACCGGATCCTCGAGGCCGAGGGCGACGACGTCAACCGCTACCAGGCGTCGAAGCAGGCCGACGTGCTGATGCTGTTCTATCTGCTGTCCTCCGACGAACTGCGGGAACTGCTCGAACGGCTCGGCTACCGGTTCCCCAACGAGGACATCCCGCGGACCATCGACTACTACATGGCGCGCACCTCGCACGGCTCCACCCTGAGCGGGGTCGTCCACTCCTGGGTGCTGGCACGAGCACACCGGGACGAGGCCGTGGACTTCTTCTACCAGGCGCTGAAAGCCGACATCGCCGATATCCAGGGCGGCACCACGATGGAGGGCATCCACCTGGCGGCCATGGCCGGCAGCGTCGATCTGTTGCAGCGGTGCGTCCCCGGCCTCGAGACCCGGGGTGACCGGCTGGTGTTCGCCCCGCAGTGGCCCGAACCACTCGGCGCCCTCGAATTCCCCATCTTCTACCGGGGGCACCGCCTTCGCCTGCGCATCAGCGGCACAGAGGTGCAGGTGAGCGCCGGTCCCGGGATGCAGGCACCGATCGAGATCGAATGCCGCGGCCGCATCGCACAACTGCACCCGGGAGGCACGGTTCGTCTGAGCTAGTGCGACGACGAACCCGCGACAGAGGGCAGGGCGTCGGGCCTCCGCCGGCACCGCGTCGGCATCGGCCGTCCGGCGTCGCTGGGGACCTACGGCCCTGGAACGAGCACGGTTCCGCGGTTCACGATGAGAGGGAGCCCGCTCCCGCGGGCCGGATCGGGAGGATGGGCCGTGGATTCTGCTGCCTCGTACGTCCGGAAGCAGGCCGTCGTCACCGGCCTGGTGAACGTCGTCGTCAATCCACTGCTGGCGTGGGCGGGCAAGCGCGGCACGTCCTTCGTGCCGCTGTGGTCCGCGGACGGGATCGTCGTCGACATCGCGCTGACCGCGATCATCCTCTCCGTGCTCGTCTCCTGGTTCTCCGCCGCCGGGGTGCGACGGGCGCTGCGTGGCGGGCTCGACGCGACCACCGCCGACACCCCGCAGGCCGCTCGGTGGCTGTCGCGGTTGCCGTCCGGCACCTGGTCTCTGGGCCTGTCGCTCGGGGTGGCCGCGGCGGCCGTCTCCGTGCTCGCGATCTGGGTGCTGCACCTGCTCGGTGTGTCCGGGCTGTCGACGGGATGGTTCCTGGTGCTGAAGGCCGTCTACGGCGGTGTCCTCGGCTACCTCGTCGCGCGCTGGGTGATGGTTCGGCAACTGTCGGCGAATCGGACGGCGCAGCTCCCGAGGAGCGACAATGCCGGACGGTGAATCCACCGCGACCGACCGGCAGCTGCCGGTCTTCGAGCAGCGGGTCGTACGCGCGCGGGTGGTCGACGCCCCCGCCGGGGACACGTTCGCCGCGATCCGCCGCGTCGACTTCATGCGGTCCCCGGTGATCGCCGCCCCCAATCTGGCCCGGACGGCCTTCGACGCCGTGCGCGCGCCGCGGCGTCGGGAGGTGCGAGCGCACCGCTCGGTCCGCCTCGGGGACCTGATCGGTCCGCAGGGCGGCTTCGAGGTGGTCGCCGAGGAACCGGGGCGCGAACTCGTGCTCGGCTTCGTCGGCCGGTGGTGGGAGCCGGGTTACGGCCGCGTCGACTGGGATCCCGGTGCGCCCCTGTCGAGTATCTCGGTTCCCGAATGCGGGGTCGGCACATGGAGTTTCACCGCCCTGCCGTACGACGCGCAGACCTGCGTCCTGCTCACCGAGATCCGGGTGCACGGCACCGACGAAAAGGCCCGCAGACTCTTCCGCCGCTACTGGAGGGCGGTCGGGCCGTTCGTGCGGGCCATGGCACGGCCGACTCTGTCGATGATCGCGGCCGAGGCCCGGCGCTGACCGACGGCTCCACCGCGAACGTCGCACCGGCAGAACCGGATACGAGCGTCCGCCGCCGTCCGCCCGGACCGGTCATGCCGAGCCGTCCGCCCGTTCGGTCTCGGGCGCGAGGGTGAAGTAGTTCTCCTCCTCCTGCACGAAGTGCAGCCGCAGCAGCGCGTACAGCCCGTACAGGCAGGCGAGCAGGTCGTCGCACTGGTCCGGCCTCAGCCCGCCGGCGGCGTCGGCCTGCGCCAGGTGCGTGCGCAGGCGGCGGCTGAGCCGGTCGATCTCGGCATGCATCCGGCTCATCGTCGCGGTCGCCTCCCCGCTGCCGAGCGGCGCCGCGAGCGCCGGGTACAGCTCGCTGTCCTCGGCCCGCTCGTGCGGCAGCAGCGTGTCGAACAGGAACGCGTCGACGCGGCGCAGCGCCGCGTGGGCGGCGGGCAGATCGCCGGACGCGAGCAGTTGCGCGGCGTCGCGCAGGATCGACAGCTCGTCGCGCAGGACGTCGTGTTCGGCCGAGAACCTGTGCAGCATCGCCTCGGTGCCGTCGGGCAGGACCAGCTCCCGGTCCCGGTCGCCGCGCAGGGCGCGCAGGGCGTTGAGGATCACCGCGACGTCGATGCCCTCCTGCAGCAGCGCACCCAGCGCGGGAGGCAGGTATCCGAACGCGGCGAAGCCCATGGCGACCAGCGACAGGCCCATGCCGACGGTGGCGCTCTGCACGGCGATGCGCCGCGAGCGGCGGGCGATCTCCATGGCATCGGCGAGCCGGTCGAGACGGTCGGTGGTGAGCACGATGTCCGCCGCCTCCGAGCTCGCCGTGGATCCGCGGGCGCCCATCGCGACGCCGACGGTCGCGGCGGCGAGGGCGGGCGCGTCGTTGACGCCGTCGCCGACCATCACCGTCACCGCCGACTCCCGCTCGGCACGCACACCGTTCACCTTGTCCGCCGGGGTCTGCTCGGCATAGACCCCGTCGAGGCCGAGGACGGAGCCGATCTCCTCGGCCGGTTCGCGCCGGTCGCCGGTGAGCATGACCAGCCGGTCCAGCCCGGCCGAGCGCAGCCGCCGCAGGGTGCGGGCGGCGTCGCGGCGCAGCGGATCCACGAGCAGCAGGGCGCCGGCCAGGTCGCCGTCGACGGTGACCCAGGCGACGACGGCACCGTCGAGCGCGGCACGGCTGAGCACCGCCCGGGCCCAGCCCGGCGCGTCGGCGGGCAGCGGCAGGCTGCCGACGGTGACGCGCCGGCCGTCGACGGTCGCGGCCACGCCGGTGCCGGCCTGCTCGGCGACGTCGGTGGGCAGCGACAGGGTCAGCCCGCGCATCTTCGCCTCCTGCACGAGGGCCTCGGCGAGCACGTGCGGGGAGAGCTGGTCGGCGGAGGCCGCCAGGCGCAGCAGCTCGGCGCCGTCGCCCCCGGGTGCGGTGACGATGTCGGCGCCGGCGGGCCGGCCGCTGGTGAGCGTGCCCGTCTTGTCCATCACCAGCGTCGTCGCGTGACCGAGGTTCTCGAGTGCGCCGCCGCTGCGGATCACCACCCCCAGGCGCGAAGCGCGGGAGAGACCGGAGACGATCGCGACGGGCGCGGCGAGCAGCAGAGGGCACGGGGTGGCCACCACCAGCACGGCGACGGCACGGGTCGCCGACCCGCTGAGCAGCCACGCGAGCCCCGCCACCGTCAGCGACAGCGGCAGGAACCACCCGGCCACCCGGTCCGCGATCCGCACCACCGGGGCGCTCTCGGCGGCGGCCTCGCGGGCCAGGCGCACGATGCCGGCGTAGGTGCTGTCCTCGGCGGTGGCGCGGGCGTGGATCTCGAAGGCGCCGCCGGCGGCGACGACGCCGCTGCGCACCGCTTCCCCGGTGCGGCGCTGCACGTGCATCGGCTCGCCGGTGAGGACGGACTCGTCGAGCACCGCGAGTTCGGAGGTGACCCAGCCGTCGACCGGCACCACCTCGCCCGGCCCGACGACCAGGGTGTCCCCGGGTACGACGTCGCCGAGCGGCACCACCTGCACCTCGTCGCCGACGCGGCGGCGCGCGGTGTGCGGGGCGTGCTCGAGCAGGGCCCGCAGGTCCTTGGTGGCGCGGCGTTCCGCGGCGGCGTCGAGGGCCTGCCCGGAGGCGAGCATCACGCCGATGAGCGCCCCGGCGACGTACTCGCCGACCAGCAGGGTGCCGACCAGGGAGAGCACCGCGATCAGGTCCACCCCGACGCGGCCGCGGCGCAGCGCGTCGATCACCCACCAGGTCGCGGGCACGATCGCGACGACGGTGCCGGCGATCCAGCAGGCGTCGGCGACGGCGTGGGCGTCGAGAAGCCAGGCGATTCCCCCGGCCGTCAGGGCGGTGAGGGTGACGGCGAGCAGCGCGGGTTCGAAGGCGCGCCGCAGCCGTTCCCGCCGCGTGGATTCCGGTTGTGTCGCCACTGCCGCACTCCCCCGTTCCGCACCGGTGCCGATGTCACCTCCCACCGTGCCACCACCGCCGTCGGCCGGGTAGGGACGGAGGTCCGTCGACGGGTCCGTCCCCGGGGGTCGCCGTCTCGTCAGATCCCGCGCCCCGGGTTGAGAATCCCGCTCGGGTCGAACGCCGCCTTGATGCGCTGCATGAGCGCACGCTCGACGGTGCCGACCTGTGTTTCGAGGTACGGCTGTTTGAGCACCCCGATGCCGTGCTCTCCGCTGATCGAACCGCCGAGCGCCAGGCATTCGGCGACCATCTCGTCGAACGCCTGCCGGGCGCGCCCCGCGACGACCTCGTCGGCGGCGTCGAACACGATGGTGGGATGCAGGTTTCCGTCCGCCGCGTGCCCGAACGTGCCGATGAGCAGCTCGTGCCGCGCGGCGATCGCCTCGATCGCCGCGAGCATCTCGGGCAGCCGGGGCACGGGGACGGCGAGGTCGTCGAGCAGGGTGCTGCCACACCGTTCGAGCGCGGTGAGCGCGACCCGCCGCGCGGCCATGAACTCCTCCCCCTCCACCGGGTCGGCGGTGTCGTACACCTCGGTGGCGCCCGCCGCGGTACAGGCCCGCGCACACACCTGGGCCTCGGCGGCGGCGTCGCGCCCGTCGCACTGGACGAGCAGCAGCGCGCCGGCCGTGTCGTCGAGTCCCATGTGCGTCATGTCGTTGACGGCGGCGATGGTGGTGCGGTCCATCAGTTCGACGAGGCACGGCTCGGCCTGCTCGCGGATCGCCAGCACCGCGGCGACGGCCTGCGCGGTTTCCGGGAAGCTCGCGACCACCGTGGCCGCCGCGGTGGCGGCGGCGCGCAGCCGCACGGTGGCCTCGACGATGACGGCGAGGGTGCCCTCGGATCCGACGAGCAGTTGCGTGAGGTTCAGTCCCGCCACGTTCTTCCGGGTGACGGCGCCGGTGTGGATGATCCGCCCGTCGGCGAGCACCGCCTTGATGCGGGCGACATGGTCGGCCGTGACCCCGTACTTCGCGCAGCAGGTGCCGCCGGCGTTGGTGGCGAGGTTGCCGCCGATGGTGGAGACGGCGCGGCTGCCGGGGTCCGGCACGTACCACAGCCCCCGCTCGGCGGCCGCGGCGGCGAGATCGCCGTTGATCACCCCGGGTTGCACTGTGGCGGTGCGCGATTCGGTGTCGATCTCGAGGATGGCGTTCATCTTCTCGACGCTGAGCACGATGCCGCCGTCGAAGGCGTTGGCCGCACCCGCGAGACCGGTGCCGGCGCCGCGGGTGACGACGGGGATGCCGTGCCGGTGCGCGATCGTCAGGGTGGCGACGACGTCGTCGGTGTCCCGCGCCCGGACCAGGGCGAGCGGCATCCCGGCCGGCGTGAGCAGCGACTGGTCGCGCCGATAGGCGAGCATCCGGTCCGGATCGGTGACGACGGCGTCGCCGACGGCGTCGACGAGCGCGGCAACGACCTGCTCGGTGTCGGGGACAGGAGTCACGACGCTGGTGTTCACGGAACCATCCAATCGAGAACGGGGGTGGACTGCAGGTAGATGACGACGGTGAGGAACACGAGCAACCCGAGGCTCCAGCCGATCAGGCGGCGCAGGATGACGCCCTCCGCCCCGGCCAGGCCGACCGCGGCCACCGCGACCGACAGGTTCTGCGGCGAGAGCATCTTGCCGAGCACACCCGCGGACGAATTGGCCGCCGCCATGAGCACCGGGTCGAGCCCGGCCTGCTGTGCGGCGGTCATCTGCATGACACCGAACAGCGAGTTCGAGGACGTGTCGGATCCGGTGATGGCCACGCCGATCCAGCCGATCAGCGGCGAGACGAGGGCGAACACTCCGCCCGCGGACGCGAGCGCCATGCCGAGGCCGGCGGTCTGGCCGGACAGGTTCATCACGAAGGCCAACGCGAGCACCGAGGTGACGGTGACGATGGTCCAGCGCAGCTGCACGAGGGTGTCGGCATAGGCGCGGACGGCACGGCGTACCCCGATCCCGTACATCGCGGCCGTGACGGCCCCGGCGAGCAGCAACAGGGTGCCGGTGGCCTTGAGGTGGTCGAGCTTGAACGTCTGCGCGCCCAGCGGCTTGCCGTCGACATCGAGGATGTCGAGTCCGGGCCAGCGGAACGACACGGTGCCGATCTCGGTGAGCCACGTCTTGACGAAGGGGATCTGGGCCACGGTGAAGATCGCGATGATCGTCAGGTACGGGGCGAGGGCCAGCAGCGTGCGCCGCGTCCGGCTGTATCCGTCGAAACGCGACGGCGGGGCGGCGATGCCGACCCCGGTGCCGGCGCCGACCGGTGCGGTGAGGGCGGAGTCGGTCGTGGCGACCAGGCGCTCCCCCGGCTGCCACACCTTCAGCATGCCCAGCACCGCGCCGACGGTGACGATCGCGGCGACGACGTCGGTGAGCTCGACGGTGAGGTAGTTCGCGGTGACGAACTGGGCGAGGCCGAAGGTCAGGCCCGCGACGACCGCGACGGGCCAGGTCTGCCGAACACCGCGGCGGCCGTCGACGAGGAACACCATCACCATCGGCACGACGGCCGCGACGAACGGCGTCTGCCGGCCGGCCATCGCGGACAGCTCGTCCAGCGGCAGCCCGGTGACCCCGGCGAGCGCGAGGATCGGGGCGCCCATCGCGCCGAAGGCCACGGGCGCGGTGTTCGCGAGCAGGGACGTGCACGCGGCTTTGAGCGGTGCCATGCCCGCAGCCATGAGCATCGCCGCGGAGATCGCGACGGGGGCGCCGAATCCGGCGAGCGACTCGAGCAGCGCGCCGAAGCAGAAGGCGATGAGGATGGCCAGGATGCGCTGGTCGTCCGAGATGGACCGGACGACCCGGCCGAGCTCCTCGAACCAGCCGGTGACGACCGTGAGCTTGTAGACGAACAGGGCGTTGACGAGGATCCACAAGATCGGGAACAGGCCGTAGAAGGCTCCCTCGGCGGTCGCGGCCGCGGCCTGACCGAGCGGCATGCCCCACCCGACGACCGCCGTGAGCACCGCGAGCGCCAGACCGACGAGGGCCGCGCGGTGCGCCTTCCACCTGAAGACGCCGAGCATGACGAACATCGCGGCCAGCGGGATCGCCGCGACCACCGCCGACCAGGCGAGCGAGCCGCCGATCGGGTCGAGTGTCTGTTGGTACATAGCGCGCCTCTCGTTGTGATGCCTGTCACCGATCTCCGAAATTGTCAGACAAGTACACATTCCTGTCAAGAATGCATGTGCGGCGTCGTGCAAGAATGCTGGTGTTCGCGCAGGTCCTGCGGGGGTGCGAGGAGCCGGAAGGGGCGGAGCATTGGTCGGACGCGTCGAGGCCCTGTCGATCGTCGACGCCCTCGCCCTGGAACTGCGCCGGCGCGTGTTCGCCGGGGAGCTGACGCACGAGGACGCTCTCACCGAAGCCGAGGTGTCCCGCGCCTACGAGGTCGCCAGGCCGACTGCCAAGGCCGCCATCGAGAAGCTCGTCGGCGAGGGCCTGCTGCAGCGCAGCGCCCACAAGACCGCCCGCGTGCCCCAGCTGGGCCCCGACGACGTGCGCGACATCTACCGCACCCGCGCGCACCTGGAATCCGTGGTGCTGCGCGCGCTCGCCGCGACCCGGGCGGCGCCTCCGGCGGCGTCGGCCGCCAACGCCGAGATCTCGGCCATGACCGAGGCGGACCCGCTCACCGTCGTCGAACCCGACATGCGCTTCCACACCGCCCTGGTGGACGCGCTGGGCAGCCCGCGCACCAGCCGCATGTTCGGCTCGCTCGTGTCCGAGGTGCGGCTGTGCATGGTGCAGGTGCAGGGCAAGCAGCTGCTCACCACCACGAGCATCGCCGCCGAACACCAGCAGATCCTCGACGCCGTCCTGGCCGGCGACGGCGATGCGGCGGTCGAGGTGATCACCCGGCACCTCGGACGCGCACGCGAACGCCTCGTCGCCGCGCTCGGCGGCAGCCCGGGTCCGGAAGCCACCCTCCCGGAGCCTGCGTAACCGCCTCCCCCGCCGCACCGGGCAGCCGCCGCATGCACGTGGGTGGTCGCCACCCCTCTACGGGACCTCTCGTGCCTGCGCCTAGAATCAACGTGTTAACGCCATGTAACAGTCTCCTCACAGTCAGGTAGGTGAGCGTGTCGACCGCGGACCGCATTGCAGAGATCTACGAACAGGTGCAGGCGCGCAACGCCGGTGAACCCGAGTTCCATCAGGCAGCCGCCGAGGTGTTCGAGTCCCTGCATGTCGTCCTCGAACGTCACCCCCGCTATTTCGAAGCCGGCCTCATCGAACGGCTGACCGAGCCCGAGCGGCAGATCATCTTCCGGGTGCCGTGGGTCGACGACCAGGGCAACGTACACGTCAACCGCGGCTTCCGGGTCCAGTACAACAGCGTGCTCGGCCCGTACAAGGGCGGCCTGCGCTTCCACCCGAGCGTCAACCTCGGCATCGTGAAGTTCCTGGGCTTCGAGCAGATCTTCAAGAACGCCCTCACCGGCCTGCCCATCGGCGGCGGCAAGGGCGGCTCGGACTTCGACCCCAAGGGTCGCTCGGAGCAGGAGATCATGCGCTTCTGCCAGTCCTTCATGACCGAGCTGCACCGCCATATCGGCGAGTACACCGACGTCCCGGCCGGCGACATCGGCGTCGGCGGACGCGAGATCGGCTACCTGTTCGGCCAGTACAAGCGCCTGACCAACTCCTACGAGTCGGGCGTGCTCACCGGCAAGGGCCTGACCTGGGGCGGTTCGCAGGTGCGCCGGGAGGCCACCGGGTACGGCGTCGCCTACTTCGTGGCGGAGATGGCCAAGTCCGTGAACTCCTCCCTCGAGGGCCGCAAGGTCGTCGTGTCCGGTTCGGGCAACGTGGCGATCTACGCGATCGAGAAGGTGCACCAGCTCGGCGGCATCGCCATCGCCTGCTCCGACTCCTCCGGCTACATCGTCGATCAGAACGGCATCGACCTCGAGCTGCTCAAGGAGATCAAGGAGGTCCGGCGCGGCCGCATCTCCGAGTACGTCGACGAGCGTCCCGACGCGCAGTACTTCCCGGGTGGGTCGATCTGGGACGTGCCGTGCGACGTCGCCATCCCCTGCGCCACCCAGAACGAGTTGGACGAGACCGCCGCGAAGACCCTGGTCAACAACGGCGTGCGCGTCGTCGCCGAGGGCGCGAACATGCCCACCACCCCCGGTGGCATCGCGGTGTTCCGCGAGGCGGGCGTCGCGTTCGCCCCGGGCAAGGCGGCGAACGCCGGCGGTGTGGCGACCTCGGCCCTCGAGATGCAGCAGAACGCCTCGCGCGACTCGTGGCACTTCGACTACACCGACGAGCGCCTCGCCGGCATCATGCGCGACATCCACCAGAACTGCGTGGACACCGCCGCCGAGTACGGCAAGCCCGGTGACTACATCCACGGCGCCAACATCGCCGGCTTCGTGAAGGTCGCCGACGCGATGTTCGCGCTCGGCGTCATCTGATCCGAACCCCGGCCGAGCGCGAGGGGCGGGCACCGGATTCCGGTGCCCGCCCCTCGCTGTCTCTGTAGCTCTCCACCGACCCGGTGTTCTGTGCCGGCTGTTCTTCGCCTACCCGCCGGACGGCTCGGACGGCGGCTCTGCGACGCGCTCGTCGTCGGCGCTCGCCTTGCGGGCGGCCTCCCGCATCTCGATGCCGTCGCTGATCCAGTCCCCGATCTCCCGGGTGACCTCGCGGACCGCGCCGGTGATGATGCCGGCGATGTTGCCGACGTGCGTGGCCGCGGACTCGGTCACCTCTTGGAACGTGTCCTTGTTGCGTTCGAACCTACCCACCATGGCGGTGCCCCCTTCAGGCGCTGTCGTGGGCGAGGGTACCCGTGACCGGCACGCTGCGCTCGATGAGCACCGACGTCGTGGGCTCCTCCGTGACCCAGCTCGGCGGCAGGGCCAGCTTCACGATCTTGCGCCACACCGAACCGACCTGGGCGAGCAGGCCGCCGGTGTTGTAGGGCAACCCGTGCCGTTCGCACAGTTCCCGCACCTGCGGCGCCAGCTCCGGGTACCGGTGCGCCGGCAGATCCGGGAACAGGTGGTGCTCGATCTGGTGCGAGAGATTGCCCGACATGATGTGGAACAACGGCGTGCCGGTGATGTTCGCGCTGCCGAGCAGCTGACGCACGTACCACTCGCCGCGGGTCTCGTGCGCGGTCTCCTCCTCGGTGAAGGACTGCACCCCGGACGGGAAGTGCCCGCAGAAGATGATGGAGAACGCCCACACGTTGCGGACGAGGTTGGCGGCAGCGTTGCCGAGCAGCGTCGGCACGAACATCGGCCCCGACAGCAGCGGGAACGCCACGTAGTCCTTGACCACCTGACCGCGCGCCTTGCGCCACCACCCCCGGGCGAGCGGGATCACGTCGCGCCAGCTGCGTGTGCCGGCGACGACGTTCTCGACCTCGGCGTCGTGCAGCATCACGCCCCACTCGAACAGCAGCATCAGTGCCGTCGCGTAGACGGGGTTGCCGAGGTAGTAGGGGTGCCAGCGCTGCGCCGGGTCCATCCGCAGGATGCCGTAGCCGACGTCGCGATCCATCCCGAGGATGTTGGTGTAGGTGTGGTGCAGGAAGTTGTGCGAGTGCCGCCACTGGTCGGCGGGACATACGTTGTCCCACTCGAAGTTGCGGGAGTTCAGTTCCGGCTCGCGCATCCAGTCGTACTGGCCGTGCATCACATTGTGGCCGATCTCCATGTTGTCGAGGATCTTCGACACGCTCAGCGCGGCCACGCCCGCCACCCATGCCGGCGGCAGGAAGCCCACGAACAACAGTGCACGGCCGGCGATCTCGAAGCGCCGCTGCGCCTCGACGATGCGGTAGATGTACTCGCGGTCGGCCGCGCCGAGCGAGGCGACGGTGCGCTCGCGCAGGGCGTCGAGTTCGCGGCCGATCTCCTCGACCTGCTCGCGGCGCAGCACGACCGGCGAGGGATCGGGATCGCGACGGCCGGACAGGAACGCCGGCAGCGGCATGGACAGGGGGATGGACAAACCGAACATGGTGTCCTCCAATTGTTTCGAGTGGGTCAGAGGTCGAAGACCGCGTCGCCGACGGGGACGTTCACGCAGATCTGCACCTCGGCGCCGGCCTCGTCGTCGGTCTCGCCGGTGCGCACGTCGCGGGTGCAGCCGGACAGCCGGGTCGCGGTGCAGGAGTGGCAGATTCCCATGCGGCAGCCGTGCTGCGGGGTGAGCCCGGCTGCCTCGGCCTGCTCGAGGGCGGTGACGCCGCTGTTCTCGGCGCGAACCCCGGACGCGGCGAAGGTGACGGTGCCGCTCGCGTCGTCGTCGCGCACGACGACGGGCGGGATGAACTCCTCGGTGCGCAGCAGGTGCGCGGCGTCGGCGTCGCCGTAGACCGCCCGCACGCTGTCGACGAGCCCGGCCGGGCCGCAGACGTAGGCGGGTGCGCCGGCGAACCACGGGGCGACCTGCTCGAGGTGACTCCGGTCGAAGTGGCCCCGCAACGCACCGTCGTCCGCCCGGGTGTAGGCGAAGGCCACGTCGACGCCGGTACGGGCGCCGGCCAGGGCCTCCATCTCATCACGGTGCGGCACGTGCGCGGCGGTGGGCGCGTAGTGCAGGAAGGCGACGGTCCCGGAGTAGCCCTCGTCGGCGAGGGTGCGCAGCATCGACAGCACCGGAGTGATGCCGCTGCCGCCGCTGACGAGCACCAGTCGCTCCGGCCGCACCGCGGGCAGGCAGAACTCGCCGGCGGCCGCTGCGAGGTCGACGACGTCGCCCGCGGTGGCGTGCTCGTGCAGGTGCCGCGAGACGACGCCGTCCGGTCGCACCCCGACCGTGAGCTGGATGCGCCCGTCGGCTCGATGCTGGGAACTCACCGGCGAGTAGCTGCGGCTGTGCCGCACGCCGTCCACCACCACGCCGAGTTGCAGGTGCTGACCGGCCCGGAACTCCAGCGGCCGGCCCGGGCGCAGCTCGAGTGTCACCGCACCCGGGACACTTCGGTCAACGTGCGTGATCCGGGCACGCGTGTGCTGCACGGCCAGGAGCGGATCGGCCAGTTCGAGGTACCGATCCGGGTGGTGCGGCGCGGAGAGTACGTGCAGCGCCTTGATCAGGGCTTTCCGTCCGATCGACGGCCCCGGCCCGCGGCGGGCGCGGTAGAGCAGGGTCATGGCGTCGCTCCTCTCGAGCGAGTGTCCAAATTCAGTGCACAAATGTGCACTGAACCCAGTGTGCCAGGATCGCCCGGTGGGCTGTCAACGTTGTTGTGGCGGCCGTCACCACGGTCCCCGACCGCCGCCGCGTCGCACTGCCTAGACTCGGAGCCGTGTCCGCAGCCCCCGTCCCCGAACCCGCGACGCGGGCTGCGCGCAAGGAGCGCACCCGCCAGGCCCTGCTCGACGCGGCGCTCGAACTCTCGGCCGATCGCAGCTTCGCGACGGTGAGCCTGCGCGAGGTGGCCCGCCGAGCCGGGATCGTGCCGACGGCGTTCTACCGCCACTTCGGCTCGATGGAGGAACTCGGCGTCGCTCTCGCCGCCGACACCATGCGCATGCTCCGCAAGCTGCTGCGCGAGGCCCGGCGCACGCGCGGCCCGTCCTCTGCGCGGGCGTCGCTCGAGACCCTGGTGCGGCAGGTCCGCGCCCACGAACAGGCGTTCCGATTCCTGGCCCGGGAGCGCTACGGCGGCCAGCCGGCCGTCGCGCGCACCGTCACCGTCGAGTTGCGGCTGATCACGGGTGAGCTCTCCGTCGATCTCTCCCGCATGCCCGGCATGGCGGACTGGGACGTCGACGACCTGGAGATGGCGGCCGATCTGCTGGTCACCGCCATGCTCGAGGTGGTGCTCGAACTGCTCGACGTGGACCGGCCCGGCGGGCCGGCGGAGGCCGAGGTCCTCGCCCGCGCCGAAAAGCAGATGCGCCTCATCGTTCTCGGCATGGGCGCGTGGAAACCTTCCCGCCGCTGACGGCAACCCGTACGGTGGGCGCCATGTTCGAGACCACTCACGTCACCCTCGAAGACCTCACCTTCGACGTTCACGTCACCGGTCCCGCCGACGGCACGCCCGTCGTGCTCCTGCACGGATTCCCGGAGACCGCCCGCAGCTGGGAGGCCGTGGCGCCGCAGCTCGCAGAGGCGGGCCTGCGAGTGCTGATGCCGGACCAACGGGGATACTCCCCCGGTGCCCGCCCGGACGGCGTGCCGGCGTACACCATCGACCTGCTGGTCGGTGACGTGATCGGGCTGCTCGACGCGACCGGCATCGGGCGGGCCCACCTGGTGGGGCACGACTGGGGCGCCGCCGTGGCCTGGCAGGTCGCGGCGCGGCACCCCGACCGCATCAGCACCCTGACCGCGGTGTCCGTGCCGCACCTCGCGGCCTACGGCTGGGCCCTGCGCGAGGACGCCGATCAGCAGGCCCGCGCCGCCTACATCAAGCTGCTCCGGCAGGAGGGGAAGGCCGAGCACGTCCTGCTCGAGGACGACGCCCGTCGCCTGCGCGTGATGTACGGCGACCGGGTGAGCCCCGCGTCGATCGACGAGTACGTGCGGGTGCTGTCCGAGCCCGGCGCCCTGACCGCCGCGCTCAACTGGTACCGCGCGATGACCCGGGAGTTCTCCGGACTGGCACCGGTGCGGGTGCCCACCACCTACGTGTGGAGCACCGAGGATTCGGCCCTCGGCCGGGCGGGCGCGGAGCGCTGCGGCGAGTTCGTCGACGCGCCTTACGAATTCGTCGTCCTCGACGACGTCAGCCACTGGGTGCCGGAGGAGGCGCCGGACGCGCTGGCGAAGGCGATCCTCGCCCGGATCGGCGACCGGCCGTAAGAGCATGTCCACAGGAGGAGCCGTGACCACTGCAGCGTGCCGCCGTAGGCGTCGCCGGCTCGGCGCGGTCGCGGCCGCCTCCCTCACCGTCCTCGCCACGGCCTGCACCGATCCCGGGTCGCCCGCCGATTCCGATCCCGCCCCCGGCCCCGCCTACAGCTCCTATGTGGCCCTGGGTGACTCGTTCACGGCGGGCCCGATGATCCCGCCCCAGATCGACTCGGCGTGCGCGCGCTCGGGGAGCAACTACCCCCATGCGGTGGCCGGGACGCTGGGCATCGACAACTTCCGCGACGCGTCGTGCAGTTCCGCGACGACAGCGAACCTGGCTGGGCCCCAAGTGGTTTCGTCGGGCGTCACCGTCGCTGCGCAGTACGATGCGCTCACCCCCGACACCGAGCTGGTCACCGTCGGGATCGGCGGCAACGACATCGGCCTGGTCGCCCTGGCCGGATCGTGTCTCGCGCTCGACCGCTCGTCCGGCAGGGCCGCGGCGCCGGCCGGACCCCTGTGCGCGACCGCGAACGTCCGCGACGGCCGCGACCTCGTGGACCGCGCGATCGACGACTTCGCCCCCACCTACGGCGCGATCGTGCAGGAGATCCGCAACCGCGCCCCGGACGCGCGCATCCTGCTCGTCGGCTACCCGACCGGGATCCGGGACGGCGGATGCTATCCCGATCAGCCGATCCTGCCGGACGACGCGACGTACCTGCAGGCGAAGATCGACCGGCTCAACGCGGCGATGGAACAGCAGGCCGACGCCGCGGGCGTCGACTACGTCGACCTGCGCGAGTCCACCGTCGGGCACGACGCGTGCCAGCCCTCCGCGCAGCGCTGGACCGAAGGCCTGTTCCCGTCCCAGCCGGCGGCGCCGCTGCATCCCAACGCCGACGGCCACCGCAACGCCGCCGAACAGGTCCTGGTCACGATCGCGGAGTAGCCGCGGGGTCGATCGCCGACCGGCACAGGGCCGAGAGTTCGTCGACCACGGCGTCGAGCGGCGCCGAGCTGCGCTGCGCCTGGGCGAGCACCAGCGCACCCTCGAGCGCGCCGACGACGAGCACCGCCAACGACCGTGCGCGTTCCGGACCCACCCCGTCGGCGACGAGCGTGCCGGCGAGCAGGCCGCACCAGTGCTCGAACGCCTCCCCGGCGACGTCGCGGGCGCCGCGTTCGGTGCCCAGGGCCGCCGCGACGATCGGGCAGCCGACCGTGTAGTCGCCGTCCTCGAGGCCGCGACGCCACAGGTCGGCGAGAGCCTGCAGGGCGCCGGGGGTGTCCGAGGAGTCCAGCACCCGCGCCATCCCCTGACCCAGGTGGTCGGCGGCGCTGCGGGTGGCCTCCTCGACGAGCTGCGACTTTCCGCCCGGGAAATGGTGGTAGACCGACCCGCGCGGCGCACCGCTGTGGGCGAGCACGTCGGCGAAGGAGGTCGCCGCGACGCCCCGCTCGCGGATGAGCCGGATCGCGCTGCGGATCATCGCGGCGCGAGGGCCGGTGGTCGGGTCGGGTCGCCTCGCCATGTCCCTGCTCCGCTCTTGCCGTCGGTTTCTATGTATGTTGTCATACTTAGATCCGGTTCGTGCCGGAACGGACCCGTTCTTCCCGAGGAGTCGTCGTGACCGAGATCGCCGCCCCGCCCCACCCCTTCGACGCCGCCGTGGCGCTCGAGCCCACGGAGGACGGTCATACGCGGGGGCGGACCAGCCCGGAGTACACGAACATGGTCGGCCCGTTCGGCGGCGTCACCGCCGCCGCCCTGCTGCGGGCCGTCCAGCAGCACCCGGACCGGCTCGGCGATCCCATCTCCCTCACCGTCAACTACGCCGGCCCGGTTGCCGACGGCGGGTTCGACATCACCGTGCGGGCGGTCCGCACCAACCGCACCAACCAGCACTGGCTGCTCGAGCTGACGCAGGACGGCGTGGTCACCACCACCGCCACCGCGGTGTTCGGCACCCGCCGCGACACCTGGTCGGACACCGAGCTCGACATGCCGGCGGTCCCGTCGGTGGATGCGGTTCCCGCCCGGACCTTCCCGGACTTCATCGCGTGGGCCCGGAACTACGAGATGCGGTTCGTCGAAGGCGCGGTGCCCCAGCAGGACGCCGGCGAACACCCCGACTCCACCACGACGCTGTGGGTGCGCGACACCCCGGCCCGACCGCTCGACTTCCCGGCGCTGACGGCGCTGTGCGACGTGTTCTACCCGAGGGTGTTCCTGCGGCGCGGCCGGTACATGCCGGCCGGGACCGTGTCCCTGACCGTGTACTTCCACGCCGACGCCGGGCAGCTCGAGGCACAGGGCGACGACTTCGTCCTGGGCACGGCGCGCACCCACCGCTTCTCGCAGGGCTACTTCGACCAGGCCGCCCAGCTGTGGGGCCGCGACGGCACGCTGCTCGCCACGACCCACCAGCTCGTCTACTTCAAGGACTGACTCTCCGGGGCCCGCACCGCGAGCAGCGCCGCCAGCCCCGCGCCGAGCACGACGAGCAGGCCGGCGATCCCGGCCCGGTCCGCGTCGAACGTCCAGGCGAAGAGCCCGAACAGGGTCGGGGCCAGGAACGACACGGCGCGGCCCGACGTCGCGTAGAGCCCGAACATCTGGCCCTCCCGCCCGGCCGGGGTGATGCGCGCGAGAAAGGTGCGGGCCGACGACTGCGCGGGCCCGACGAACAGGCACAGCAGCAGACCGAAGATCCAGAACATCAGCGGCCCCGACACCACGAGCAGCACGACCCCGACGGCCATCATCGCGGCGAGCGAGGCGACGATCACCGCCTTGGGGCCGACCCGGTCGTCGAAGCGGCCCGCGACCAGCGCACCGAGGGCCGAGACCACGTTCGCGGCCACGCCGAACAGCAGCACGTCGGCGGCATCGATGCCGTACACGTTCACCGCGAGCACCGCGCCGAACGTGAACACCCCGGCCAGGCCGTCGCGGAACAGGGCCGAGGCCCCGAGGTAGCCGACGGTGCGCCGGTCCATCGCCCACAGCTCGCGCAGGTCGCGCAGCAGCACGCGGTAGGACTGCACGATCCCGGCTCGCTCCGCGCCGGGATCGGCACCGGTGGGCGGAACCTCCGGCACCGCCAGCAGCACCGGGACGGCAAAGACCGCGAACCACACCGCCGCGGCCACCACGACCAGGCGGATGTTGAGGCCCCCCTCGGTGCTCACGCCGAGGAAGCCGCGGGTGTCGCCGTCGCCGGCGATGAAACCGAAGTACCCGAGCAGCAACAACAGCAGCCCACCGACATACCCCATGGCCCAACCCAAACCGGAGACCCGGCCCATGTTCTCCTCGGTGGAGACCTGACGCAGCATCGCGTTGTAGGGCACCTGCGCGAGTTCGACGACGACCGACGAGACACCCAGCAGCACGAGGCCGAGCCACAGGTAGCGGTAGTCGTCGCGCACGAACACCATCGCCGCCATCAGCGCGACACCGGTGTAGGACAGCACCGCGAGGGACCGCTTGCGCCGTCCGGCCGCGTCGTAGCGCTGGCCCGAAACGGGGGCGGTGACCGCGATGAAGAACCCCGATATGCCCAGCGCCCACCCGAGCCACGTGCTCGCCGACATCGACCCCGGCAGGTCGTCGCCGACGGCGTCGGTGAGATACACGGAGAAGACGAAGGTCAGCACCACCGCGTGGTAGGCCGACGACCCGAAGTCCCACATTCCCCAGGCGAAGACCTGCCGTCGCGAGGTGGCCTCCCCGATCCCGGCGCCGTCCGTGTGCGCGCTCATGCCCGCAGCCTAGGAGATCGTCGCGTCGAGAACCGGCCTCTGGTAGTCCGCGCGAACTTTCCGGTCAGCTGCGAACGCAATCGCGTTCGCGGCTGACCGGGAAGTTCGCGGCCGTCACCCTCGGTGTGCACTTGATTGCATATGCACCTCGGTGCATACTCTCGGCATGGCCCTGGAACACGCGCTGCTCGCCGCACTCGACGAGCGGTCCGGCTCCGGCTACGAACTCGCCCGCCGGTTCGACAAGTCGATCGGCTTCTTCCACAGTGCGACGCACCAGCAGATCTACCGCGTGCTGCGGCGCATGGAGGACCACGGCTGGATCACCGGCCGCACCGTGCCGCAGGACGGGCGACCCGACAAGAAGGTCTACCGCGTCAGTGCCGCCGGACGCACCGAGCTGGACCGCTGGATCGCCCACCCCTCCGACCCCGAGCAGCTGCGCAGCGACCTGGCCGTGAAGATCCGCGCCGCCGGGCCCGGCACCCTGCCCGCCCTCCTCGCGGAGCTCACCCGCCACCGCGACGCCCACGCCGCCCGCCTCGAGGTGTACCGCACCATCGAAAAACGCGACTTCCCCGCACCCCACCGGCTCACCGGGCCCTCACTGCACCAGTACCTCGTCCTGCGCGGCGGCATCCGCGTCGAACAGGGCTTCACCGACTGGTGCCAGGAAGTGCTCGACGCCCTCACCACCGAGGACCACTCGTGACGAACCCCTACCCCCACCTGCTCTCTCCGCTCGACCTCGGACCGTTCACGGTGCCCAACCGCGTCGTCATGGGCTCGATGCACACCGGACTGGAGGACCGCGCCAAGAACACCGGCCGCCTCGCCGCGTACTTCGCCGAGCGTGCCCGCGGCGGGGTCGGCCTCATCGTCACCGGCGGCTACGCGCCCAACCGGACCGGGTGGCTGCTGCCGTTCGGAGCCAAGCTCACCAACCGGCTCGAGGCCCGCCGGCACCGGACGATCACCGATGCCGTCCACGCCGAGGGCGGTCGCATCCTGCTGCAGATCCTGCACGCCGGGCGCTACAGCTACTGGCCGCTGAGCGTGTCCGCCTCGTCGATCAAGGCGCCGATCAACCCGTTCCGGCCGCGCAGGCTCACCTCCTGGGGCGTGCGCCGGCAGATCCGCGCCTACGTCCGCTGTGCCCGGCTCGCCCAGCGGGCCGGCTACGACGGCGTCGAAATCATGGGCGGCGAGGGCTACTTCATCAACCAGTTCCTCGCCGAGCGCACCAACCGGCGCACCGACGAGTGGGGCGGCAGCCCCGAGAACCGGCGCCGGCTGCCCGTCGAGATCGTCCGCCGCACCCGCGAGGCCGTCGGCCCGGACTTCGCGATCTGCTTCCGGCTGTCCATGGCCGACCTCGTCGAAGGCGGCCAGCGCTGGGACGAGATCGTCGCCCTCGCCCAGGAGGTCGAGCGGGCGGGCGCAACGCTGCTCAACACCGACATCGGCTGGCACGAGTCGCGGGTGCCCACCATCGTCACGTCCGTCCCGCGCGCCGCGTTCGCGGACGTCACGGCCGAACTGGCGAAGCACGTCGCAATCCCCGTCGCCGCATCCAACCGGATCAACATGCCCGAGACCGCCGAGGAGATCCTGGCCCGCGGCGACACCCAGCTGATCTCGATGGCCCGGCCGATGCTGGCCGACCCGGAGTGGGTCCGCAAGGCCACCGCCGACGCCGCCGACGAGATCAACACCTGCATCGCCTGCAATCAGGCCTGCCTCGACCACGCCTTCGTCAACAAGCACGTCTCGTGCCTGCTCAACCCCCGCGCCGGGCGGGAGACCGAGCTGCTGCTCGCCCCCACCCGCCGCCGCAAGGCGGTCGCGGTCGTCGGCGCCGGGCCCGCCGGGCTCGCCGCGGCGGTGAACCTGGCCCGTCGCGGGCACGCCGTCACCCTGTTCGAAGCCGACGACGAGATCGGCGGCCAGTTCGGCATCGCCCGCCGCATCCCCGGCAAGGAGGAGTTCGCCGAGACCCTGCGGTACTACCGCCGCCAGCTGGAGCTGACGAAGGTGCAGGTCGAGCTCGGCACCCGGGCGACGGCCGACGACCTCATCGGCGCCTACGACGAGGTGATCGTCGCGACCGGCGTCATCCCCCGCGTGCCCGCGATCCCCGGCATCGACCACCCGAGTGTGCTGTCGTACCCGCAGGTCGTCCGCGAGGGGGCGCCCGTCGGCGCTCGAGTCGCCGTGATCGGGGCGGGCGGCATCGGCGTCGACGTCTCCGAGTTCCTCACCCACGACCACTCCCCCACCCTCGACCTGGCCGAATGGAAGCGCGAGTGGGGCGTCACCGACCCGAAGGCCGCCCCGGGAGCGCTCACCGAGCCCCGTCCGTCGCCGTCGCCGCGCGAGGTGTTCCTGCTGCAGCGCAAGCCCGGCCGGATCGGCGCGCGGCTCGGCAAGACGAGCGGATGGGTGCACCGGGCGTCGCTGCAGCACAAGAAGGTGCACGAGATCTCGGGCGTGAACTACGAGCGGATCGACGACGCCGGCCTGCACATCAGCTTCGGCGAGGACCGCCGCGACCCGAAGGTGCTCGACGTCGACAACGTGGTGATCTGCGCCGGGCAGGAACCGGTCCGTGACCTCGTCGAGCGGCTCACCGCCGCGGGCGTGACCACGCACGTCATCGGCGGAGCCGACGTCGCCGCGGAACTCGACGCCAAGCGCGCGATCGAGCAGGGCACGCGCCTCGCGGACCGCATCTGAACCGGCCGCCGCTACGCTGACCGACCATGACCCTGCCGAATCCCACCCCCGAGGCCCGCGCCGTCGTGACCGGCGCCTCCTCCGGCATCGGCGAGGCCCTCGCCGCCGAGCTCGCCGCGCGCGGGCACTCGCTGATCCTGGTCGCCCGGCGCGGCGACGTGATGGAGGAGCTCGCCGCGACGCTGCGTGCGAAGCACGGCGTCGCCGTCGAGGTCCGCGCCTGTGACCTGTCCGACCGCGACGCGCGGGCGAAGCTTGTCGACGAACTCGGCGAGCGCCCGATCAGCATCCTGTGCAACAACGCCGGCATCGCGACCTTCGGCCCGGTGGCCCAGCTGGATCCGGGCTACGAACGGGCCCAGGTCGAGCTGAACGCCGTCGCGGTGCACGACCTGACCCTCGCGGTGCTGCCGCAGATGGTCGAGCGCCGCTCCGGGGCGATCCTGATGGTCGGTTCCGCGGCGGGCAACATGCCGATCCCCCACAACGCGACCTATGCGGCGACGAAGGCGTTCGTCAACACCTTCTCCGAGTCGCTGCGCGGGGAGCTGAAGGACAGCGGCGTGCACGTGACGCTGTTGGCGCCGGGCCCGGTGCGCACGGAGACCCCGGATCCGGCGGAGGCGTCGATCGTCGACAAGCTCGTGCCGGACTTCCTGTGGATCTCGAGCGAGCACACCGCGAAGGTGTCGCTCGACGCGCTCGCCGAGAACAAGATGCGCATCGTGCCGGGTCTGATCAGCAAGGCGATGTCCGTCGCCGGCAACTACACCCCGCGCGGCGTCGTCGCGCCCATCGTCGGCGCCTTCTACCGGAAGCTGGGCGCGTAGCCTCCGTCAGCGCCTGCGGCGGCGGCCGGTGCCGAAGATGCTCCGGCTGATCTCGCGCCCCGCGGCCGATGCCGCGGACCGCAGGAAACCCTTGACGGCCGCGTTGCCGAGGACCTGCTCGACCATGCTCTGCCCCGCGTCCCGGGGCGGCGGCGTGTCGGGCAGGTCCGGCACCGGCGGGACCCCCGACCGCGGGTCCACGTCGGGGGCGCCGGCCACCTTCGCGGTGAGCCTCTCGTAGGCGGACTCGCGGTCGACCGTCTGCCCGTACTTGCCGTAGAGCTCACTCGCGCGTGCCGCGGACCGGATCGCCTCCTCACCGACGGTGTCCAGCAACGAGCGCGGCGGACGGATCCGCGTCCACGCGACAGGCGTCGGCGCGCCCTTCTCGGACAGCACGGTGACGACGGCCTCGCCGATCCCGAGGGTGGTCAGCGCCTCCTCGAGGTCGTAGAACTCCGTCTCCGGATACGTGCGGACGGTCTTGGCCAGCGCCTTCTGATCGTCCGGCGTGAACGCGCGCAGCGCGTGCTGCACCCGCGCGCCGAGCTGGGACAGCACCGCATTGGGCACGTCCGTGGGCAGCTGGGTGCAGAAGAACACTCCCACGCCTTTCGAACGGATGAGCTTGACCGTCTGCTCGATCTGCTGCAGGAACGCCTTCGAGGCGTCGGCGAAGAGCAGGTGTGCCTCGTCGAAGACGAAAACGAGCTTCGGCTTGTCGAGGTCACCTTCCTCCGGCAGCGTCTGGAACAGATCCGCGAGCACCCACATCAGGAACGTCGAGAACAGCACCGGCCGCGCCGCGTGGGCGCCGAGCTCGAACAGGCTGATCACGCCGTTGCCGCCGACGACGCGCAGCAGGTCCTCGGTCTCGAACTCCGGTTCCCCGAAGAAGGTGTCCCCGCCGCTTGCCTCGAGGTTGAGGAGCGCCCGCAGGATCACGCCGGCGGTCGCCGGGGAGACCCCGCCGATACCCTTCAGCTCTGCCTTTCCCTCGTCGCTGGTCAGGTGCGCGACGACCTGGCGCAAGTCCTTCAGGTCGAGCAGCGGCAGTCCCTGGCGATCGGCCCAGTGGAAGATCAGCCCCAACGTCGATTCCTGGGTGGGGTTGAGACCGAGGACCTTGCTCAGCAGGATCGGACCGAACGCGGTGACCGTCGCGCGGACGGGCACGCCCGGGCCTTCGGTGCCGAGCGAGAAGAACTGCACCGGGTAGGCAGTCGGTCCCCATCCGGAATCCCCGGTCTCCGCGGCGCGGGTCCGGAGCCTGTCGTTGTCCTCGCCGGGCGCCGACAGTCCCGACAGGTCGCCCTTCATGTCGGCCATCACGACCGGGACTCCGGCGGCCGAAAGTTGCTCGGCGATGCCCTGCACGGTCTTGGTCTTGCCGGTGCCGGTGGCACCGGCGACCAGCCCGTGCCGGTTCATCGTGGCAAGCGGGATCCGTACCCGGGCCGACGAATCGACCACCCCGTCGTGGACGACCGCGCCGAGTTCGAGCGCGACCCCGCCGGCGGCGTATCCGGCGGCGATCTGCCGGGCCGGCCCGGCGGCGGCGATCTGCCGGGCCGGCCCGGCGGGTGCGCCGTCCGCCGCCTCGGCGGCCCGCGCGGCCGCCTCCGCCTCGCGTTGTGCCTGCTCGGCCGCCTTCAGGGCCGCCGCGGCGACGCGTGCCGCTTCCTCCGCGGCCGCGCGGGCCGCCGCCGCCTTCTCGGCCGGCGACGGTGTCGGATCGACCGTCATGCGGTGTCCTCCTCGCCCAGGTGCGGCCGCGGAATGGTCACCGTGACCTTATCGCCACGACCGGCCTGACTACTCTGTGTTTCGTGCAGGACAAACTTGTGTGGATCGATTGCGAAATGACCGGATTGCGAATCGACAGCGACAAGCTGATCGAGATCGCCGCCCTCGTCACCGACAGTGATCTCAATGTGCTCGGCGACGGGGTGGACATCGTCATCCACGCCGACGACGACGCGCTCGCCGGGATGCCGGACGTCGTCACCCAGATGCACGAGCGCTCCGGGCTCACCGAGGAGGTGCGCCGGTCCACGGTGAGCGTCGCCGAGGCGGAGAAGACGGTGCTCGACTACATCCGGGCCCACGTCCCGGAGGCCGGCACCGCGCCGCTGGCCGGCAACTCGATCGCGACGGATCGCGGATTCATCGCCCGCGACATGCCCGAGCTCGACGCCTACCTCCACTACCGCATGGTGGACGTCAGCTCCGTCAAGGAGCTGTGCCGGCGCTGGTACCCGCGGATCTACTTCGGGCAGCCGGCGAAGGGCCTGTCGCATCGGGCGCTCGCCGACATAAAGGAGTCGATCCGGGAGCTGCGGTACTACCGGCGGACCGCGTTCGTCGCCCCGCCGGGTCCGCCGTCGGCCGAGATCGCCGCTGTCACGAAGGAGTTGGGTCCGGCCTGACCTGCGGATTCGCCGTTTTCGGCAAAGTCAGGCTAGTATCTGTACCGCAGGCGCAACCGGCCCAGGCCGATCGCGAATGCGATGGTGAGTGTAGTTCAGTTGGTAGAGCACCAGGTTGTGATCCTGGCTGTCGCGGGTTCGAGTCCCGTCACTCACCCCCACAGGGCGAGTCCCTGACCGGCAGAAATGCCGGTCAGGGACTCGCCTGTTTCGGCGCCGTGCAGCGGGCTCTGCACCAGCGCCCCGTCCCGGGAAGCGACGCTTGCCGCTCCCCACCGCACGCCCCGGACCCGCAACCCGCAAGAGCGACGGGCCGATCATCCGGTGAAGCAGTACGAGTCGCTGGACGCATCCCCGCCCTGCAGACGCGTCTGGTGCACCCTGCGTCCGCGGAAGTCGTCGCCGTGCGGGAAGAACCCGCGGTCGAGGACCAGACCGCCGTCGGAGACATCGGCATCGAACTTCGCCATCCACGCCCCCACACCGTCCGGGTAGAAGACCTCGTCCCAGGCCGCATAGAGCGAGTTGGTGGCGTAGACCCGGCGCCCGTCGCGACTGATCTCCACCATCTGCGGCGCTCCCGCGATCCGGAGGTCCGGAACCGCCGGGTGCGGCTCGCGCCGCACGATCCCGCCGAGGCGTACCGAGGCCGTCTCCCGCGGGTGGAACGGGTCACCGACGTCGTACTGCTTGAGTTCTCCTGTGCCCCAACATGAGACGTACAGCCAGCGGTCGTCGACCGACAGGTCGATGTCGGAGACGAGCGGCGGTACCGCGCCGAAGGGTTTCAGCGCCAGCGGCAGATCGTCGGCGTCGGCCGGCTCCGCCGGAATGGTGATAACCTTCTCGACCGCCCACCGGTCGTCGGTCTTGTGCCACATCCACACGGAGGCCGACAAATCCTCCACGCTGATGACGACGCCCACGAACCCGAACGCCTCGGAGGGATTGTGAGCCGGGCGGAGTTCGAGAACCATCTGGTGCTCGTCGCCGAGATCGACGCGCTGGGTCAGCCTGCGCTCGGACATGCTCCAGAAGTCCAGGTGGTGCCCGAACCTGCGGCCGAGGAGGTCCTCGGCATTCAGTCCGTTCTCGATCATCGACGGCGTGGCCCACTCAGAGGTGATCACCGTGTCGTGTTTCAGGTGCCACCACACGTCGTACGCCATGAACTGCTCGCCGTGCTCCGCCTCCCACGGTCCGACGACCTCGAACGTGTCGTGGTCGAGCAGCGCGACGCCGCCCGGACCCTCGGCGCCGTCCGCGCCTCCCAGGGCGGACATGAAGATTCCGCCCGGTCCGCAATGCACCGTGTGGGGCCGGGAGTATCCGGCCTTCGTGGCGAGCTCGGCGGCCTCGATCGTGCGGGTCACCACCGGGTGCCGAGCATCGGGTTTGGTGTCGAGGATGTACGTTCTCGACGAGCGGATACCCGGCACCACCAGATATCGTCGCTCGAGCGGCTGCCCGTGATGCCCGGCGTGGTGATCGCCGTGCCCCTCATGGCACAGCGCGCTCGAGCAGGCGTTCCACCCGAAGTGGTGCAACTCGTTGCCCGCCGTCGGCAACTCGGTCCAGCCGACCACACCACCGTATGTCGGCGAACCCGGCTCGCAATCGACCACTGCGATCGCGTCCTTCGCCCGGCCTGCCGGATCGAAGGCAGCCACATAGGCGAGTTGCTCGGGCGCGGCCGCTACGGCGTCACCCGGGCTGCGGTAGAACGTGGGATCTGTCATTGCAGGCATGACTCCTCCTCGACTCGGACCTGTCCGCCGGGCCACCATCGATGGTCCACGGTCGGTCGATGTCACAGGTAGGCATGCCTTTCCCTGATTCTCCGCCGTGCAGGACCGCATGTCGACCTTCTACGGGGCACGATGTCCGGAAGGCGGCGTCCGACATGGGAAGACCCCCGGGATCGTCGATCCCGGGGGTCTCGTGCCAACCCCTACCAAAGGAGGCGGATCCAGCCTGCCACACGCCGGGCCGCCGCAGCGGGTCGGCCCGGCGGCGGATCAGGTGCGCGCGTTTCCGGCCTTCCACGTCGACCACGGGATGTTCCAGTCCCCGAGTCCCTCGGTGCCTTCGAGGATGCCGCCGACGGTGTTCTTCACGAGCACGATGTCGCCGCGCTTGGTGTTGTCGAAGATCCACCTGGCGTTGGCCGGGCTCAGGTTGAGGCAGCCGTGGCTGACGTTGCGGGAACCCTGATCGCCGAGCGACCACGGCGCGGAGTGGAAGAAGATGCCGCTGTACGACATCCGCGTCGCCCAGTCCACCGGGGTCCGGTAGCCCTGCGGGGAGTCGACGGCGACGCCGTAGGTCGACGAGTCCATCACCAGATGCTCGAACCGGTCGCCGATCGTGTACACGCCGTTCGGGGTGGGCGTGCTGTCCTTGCCCATGGACGTGGGCATCGTCATCACGTCGACCCCGTTGCGGTTGACGGTGACCTGCTTGGTGTTGTCGTCGGCGGTGATGATCACCGCGTCGCCGATGGTGAAGCTCGAATGCACGTCCGACTGCCCGAACAGACCGTCGCCGAGATCGCGGCCGTAGACCTTCACGTCCACCGTGACCGTCGTGCCCGGCGCCCAGTAGTTCTCGGGCCGCCACCGCACCTCGCGGTTGCTGAGCCAGTAGAACGCGCCCTCCACGGGCGGGTCGGTGACGACGGTGATGGCCTGCTCGGCGGCGAGGCGATCGGGGATGTTCTCGTCGAACTGGATCGCGACGGGCTGGCCGACGCCGACGACCGAGCCCTCGCCCGGCATCACGTAGGGCTGGGTGAGGTTGCCGGGGGCGCTGGTGGTGAAGGAGGCGACGGTCGTGGTCGCGCCGCCGAGCCCGTACGCGACGGCCTCGAGCCGGTACTGCCGGCTGTAGCCGAGGGGCTCGGTGTTGGCCCAGGTGGCTCCGTCCGGACCGAGCGCCCCGGCGACGGGTTCCCCGTCCGGGTTGAGCAACGTGACCGACTCGAGCTTGCCGTTGACCACCGAGACCGTCACGGGCTCGATGGGCGAGAAGCCGACTCCCCCGTCGACGACGCTCGCCGACACCGTGGGCTTGATGAGCGCGGCGAGCGGATTCGAATCGATCGGCACCTCCTCGGCCCCGCCGGCGCCGGTCGCACCGGAGCAGGCCGTGACGAAGGTCATGACACCGACCAACACGGTCCCGAGCACCACCGCGACGGCACGCCGATTCCGCCGTCGGCGCGGCGCCGCACTGTTCCCAACCACTCTCCACCCTCCGATTCCGGGCCTCCCCCGGGCCGCAAAAGTGCACGTCGATGCGTGTGCGATCGATGATGCCAGCCCCGCTCGAGGCGAAGCCGTCGCGACGTCGACGACGCGAATAACGTTCGAATACCAATCGCCGCCGGCCCCCTCGGCGTTACGTGTCACTCCCCCCGAAATGCGGCATGACCTGCCGATTTGGTGCCCTCCTGGAAGGTGTGTAATCTTTCCTTCGTCGCCGGGAGAACGGTCCGGAGACGCACCGCCAAGCGCCATTAGCTCAATTGGCAGAGCAGCTGACTCTTAATCAGCGGGTTCGGGGTTCGAGTCCCTGATGGCGCACAAGAAGGGCCAGACCTCCACACGAGGTCTGGCCTTTTTCTTTACGGCGACGTACCGGACCGCGGCCGAGTCAAACTTCGGACACGGTCTTTCCCTCGCGATGCGGGCGCACGGCCGGCGTGTGTGACTCGGCTTCGACCGCCGCCAGGTCGGCGAGTCGTCGGAGGTCGCCTTCCAGTGCCGCGCGCCGGTCTCGGTGCGCCTTGACCAACCGCCAGTAGACCCGGTCCAGACCCGGTGCCACGTGGAGCACACGGTAGGTCTGGACGATCTTGGTGCCCCCGGGGACGGGTTCGAGGTCGATGCGCCATTCGGTGCTGTCCGCCCGGCCCAGGAGACCCGTTGTCCGCCACGCCAGCGTCCGAGGCGGCTCCACCACGGTGAATACACACGACCGGCTCCACCGGAGACCGCCGGAGCGGTTCCTGCCCCGGAACCGGATTCCCGGGGCTGCCGCTCGGGCGTTTCCGAGCAAGCGCGCTTCCCGGCATTCGTGACTCCACTCACCGACCCGGGCCACGTCGGTGACGATCTGCCACACCGCCTCCGCCGGGGCGCGGCTCACCGTCTCGGTCCTGCCGTACCGCGCCAAGGTGCCCATCAGGATCGCCCCTCGAGCAGTGCAAGGTTGAGCGACGGCAGCGCGGCTGCGGGCCCGTGGCCCCACAGCACGCTGGACTTGCGACGGTAGGTGTGGGCGAAGCCGTGCAGCAGGATGAAGCGCGGCACGGCCGGGACCACGTGCACGATCACCTCCCGGTCGTCCTCGCCGAGCCCGTCGATGACCCAGTGTGCCTCCGCGCCGAGCTCCAGGAAGCTCTTCGGCCTGACGAAATACTCCTGTTCCACGTCGTGGTACTCGGCGGTGGTGAGCGTCGCGGCCACGACCGGCATCATCTCCAGCTCCTCCCGCCGTAGATGGGGAAGGAGCACGTCGGTGAGTCCGACCAGCGCTTCGAGCAGCGGTTGCCGAGCGTTCGCGTCGTCGCGGTAGGCCCGCGCTGCGTCCTCCAGGGTGGTGATCGCCGGTGCGATCCGCTGGTGGTCGGCGTCCATCTGGTCCAGCAGGGCGCCGGCTTCCGGGTTCTTCACCCGGATCAAGGGCCACAGCCCGACATCCTCGCCGGTGTGGTGGATGTGCAGGAAGCGCATCATCCACAACACGTGCTCCGTCAGTCCGCGTCGACGCCGAGGGTCCGGGTACGGCTCGGTGGTGAGCACGATCCGGGTGCGTTCCAGGTCACGGCGAAGTGCGCTGTGCACTATTCCCATGCTGCGTGTGTCTGCGGGTCCATGGTCGGTAGTCATGGCCCATCACCTTCCACTCTCCAGGCCCAGGAGCCGGATGATGGCTCCGGTGAGCCAGTTCTCGTACTGCTCGGGGCTCCAGCCGGTGCTGCAGGTCAACAGCTCGTACACCTCCATGCTGAGCACGGCCCACAGCCCCTCGGCCTCGACTGGGCTCAGTTCGCGGCCGGCCATCATCGCACCGCCGACCCGCACGTTCAGGCGCTGACGTCCCCGTGCCTGTTCCAGCCATGTCGCGAGGTCCGGCTCCACGACGGCTGCCGCGCGCAGGGTGCGCTGTAGGCCGACGGTTCGCCGGTTGATGGCCGTCACCAGGGCGGCTGCCGCGGCGGCCCGATCCCGAGGGGCGCCCTGCGACAGGGCGGCGAACTCCGGCCGGTCCATCAGCGCCACCCGTTCGTCGTCCCCGACAACGGCGACGTCCAGCACCTGCATGAGGAGTCCTGCCTTGGAACCGAAGTGGGCATACACCGTTTCGACCGATGTGCCCGCCGAGCGCGCGACGTCTCGGACCGCGACCGACCACCCACCCTCGGAGAACAGGGTGGTGGCGGCGTCGAGGACGGCCCGCCGGTTCTGCTCGGCCTGGCGCCGGCGAAGGGTCGAGTCGTACCGCCGCGGCTTCTCCTCCACCGAGCCCACTTCGCGCGCTTCTGCGCTCATACTCCCACGGTAGAACCGTTCCGTTTTCAATACAAGTAGCTTCAGGTCAAATTTTTCGTGCACGCTGCCCGCGCCGACCCGATACCCCTCCCGCGCCGGGACACTCGGCGTCCGGTGCCGTCAGGGATGTTCTCCACGACCGGACCGGACGCCGAGTATGCCGATCCGCCTTGCGATTTCGGTCCGCTCCCCAGCGAAACTCTCTAGCCTCGGATGCGGATCACATCGACCGTCGAAGGAGTACCGCCATGGGTCAGCTCGAGGGCAAGGTCGCGTTCATCACCGGTGCCGCACGCGGACAGGGCCGCAGTCACGCGGTCCGGCTGGCCGAGGAGGGCGCCGACATCATCGCCGTCGACCTCTGCGCCCAGGTCGACTCGGTGGGCTATCCCCTGGCCACGCCGGACGACCTGGCGGAGACCGTCCGGCAGGTCGAGGCACTGGACCGGCGGATCATCGCCGGCCAGGCCGACGTCCGCGACAGCGCCGCCCTGAAATCGGCGGTCGACGAGGGCGTCGCCCAGCTCGGCCGGCTCGACATCGTCCTCGCGAACGCCGGCATCGCCAGCTTCGCGCCCGTCGAGGACCTGACGGACGAGATGTGGGACGACATGATCGACATCAATCTCACGGGGGTGTTCAAGACAGTGCGGGCAGCCGTGCCGCACCTGAAGGCCAACGACGACGGCGGCGCGATCGTGCTCACCAGTTCCACCGCCGGCATCAAGGGCCTGGCGAACCTTGCGCACTACGTCGCCGCCAAGCACGGCGTGGTGGGGTTGACGAAGACCCTCGCCAACGAGCTCGCCCCCCACATGATCCGCGTGAACTCGGTGCATCCGACCTCGGTGAACACCGACATGATCCACAACGAGCAGACCTACTCGGCCTTCCTGCCGGACAAGAAGCCGTCGGAGATCACCCGCGAGGAAGCGGGCGAGTCGTTCAAGACCATGAACGCCCTGCCGATCGAATGGGTCGAGCCGGTCGACATCAGCAACGCGATCCTGTTCCTGGTCAGCGACGCGGGTCGCTACGTCACCGGCGTGCAGTTGCCGATCGACGCAGGCGCGGTGATCAAGTAGCCGGCCCGGGCCCGTCGCTCGCACGCGCGGGGTCGCCGAGGTGCCTGCGGAAGAAGGCGACGATGCGGGCGCGGGCGTCGCGGGTGGCCGGCTCGTCGTAGCGGGCGGCCACGACCTTGGCGATGGTCCTGTCCACGATCGACAGGTCGCCGGGGTCGTGGTCGTTCATGAAGCCGTGCCCCACGTTCGGGTATCGCTCGATGTCGTGGTCGATGTCCGCGGCGGTCAGTATCGGTTCGAGCCGGTCGGGCACCTGGCGCACGCCGGGCCATCGGTCCTTCGTCCCGAAACTGCCGACGATCGGACACGCCCGCGGCAGGGCGCGCTCGACTTCCTTCGTGAGGCCGCCGTAGTTGACGCTCGCCGCGGCGAAGTCGTGGTCGGACGCGACGGCGAGGGCGAATCCGCCGCCCATGCAGAACCCGATCACGCCGATCCGGCCCGTACAGTCCCGCCGGTCCGCGAGCCAGTTCCGCGCGGCGTCCAGGTCGCCGCGCGGCACCCAGCCCCGGAAGAGGGAGAACAGGCAGGTGGACCGCCTGGACCCGTGGAACAGGTCCGGCGCGACGGCGAGAAAGCCCTCGCTTGCGAGCCAGTCGGCCTGCGCGCGGATGTCGCGGCTCATACCCAGCGCGTCGTGGATCACGACGATCCCGGGCCACGGACCGGAGCCTGCGGGTGTGGCGAGGTGGGCGGGCATCGGCCCGCGCTCCGTGGGGATGGTCACGTCCGTCACGGTGTATCCCTCCTGCCGATCAGCCCTCCACGATCACGGGGTCGCCGATCTTCACCCGGTCGAAGTACCACTGCGCGTTCTCGGTGCTCAGGTTGATGCAGCCGTGGCTCACGTTCGCGTTGCCCTGCGAGTCCACCGACCACGGCGCCGCGTGCACGAAGATGCCACCCCACGTGAGCCGGACGGCGTACTCGGTGTCGAGGCGGTAGCCCTCCGGGGAGTCGATCGGGACGCCGTAGGTGGACGAGTCCATGACGAGGTCGCGGAACTTCTCGAGCACGGAAAACGTGCCGACCGGGGTCTCGTAGCCGGGCTTGCCCATCGACGCCGGCATCGTCCGCACCACCTCGCCGTTGAGGATGACGGTGAACTGGTGCGTCGACCGGTTCGCGACGGCGACGAACTCGTCGCCGACCTGGAACTCGGTGCGCGCCCCGGCCACGGCGACGGTCACGGTGGTGTGCCCCGGCCAGTGGCGGTCGGGAACCCACTGCACCCGGCGGTCGTCGAGCCACGCGAAGCGGCCGCTCACGGGCTTCGACGTGGTGATCTCGACGGCACGTTCGGCGGCGGCGCGGTCGCCGACGGGTGCGCCGAACCGGACGGTCACGGGGTGTCCCACCCCCACCACCGCGCCGTTCGCCGGTTCGAGCGCGGACGCGGGCAGCCTGGTCGGCGGGGCGCCGCCGAGGGTTCCCGCCGCGGCCGCGGCCCCCGAGCCGAGGAGGGCCATGGCGGCCAGCATCGAGACGAGAAGAAGTCGTGCAACCCGCTGTGCGTTCGGCATGGCCGTCAGCCCCCTCGAAGATGGCGCGGTTGGCTCACTACCAGTCAACCACGCCAAGATCGAACTCGGAACGGGTCCTTGGTCACTCCCCGGCCGGCGCGACCACGGCACGGGAGACGACGAAGGGCACCGCGGTCCGGCGAGCCGGACGAC
The DNA here is from genome assembly GCF_011058195.1 of Rhodococcus sp. 14C212. NCBI lineage: Bacteria > Bacillati > Actinomycetota > Actinomycetes > Mycobacteriales > Nocardiaceae > Rhodococcus > Rhodococcus sp. 14C212. Next base: position 73,056 of record NZ_JAALEH010000011.1, read on the forward strand.
GGTGCCCTTCGGGTCGGCCGTCAGCGCAGCAGCTTGCGCAGCACCAGGGCGCCGAGGACGACACCGACCGCCGCGAACGCGTACTTGACGTTGGGCTGGTTCACCTTCTCCATCACGGTCTGCTTGGTCTGGGCCATCACGTTCTTCGGGCTGGCGCGCACACTCAATTCGTCGAGGGTGCTCGCAAGCTGGTTGCGGGCGTTCTCGATGTCCCGTTCGATGGCCTCGGTGTCCCTACCCACGTGATCCTCCAGTTGGTCGCTGCACTGTGCTGCGACCACGGTAGTGGACGCACGGGTCCGTTACCCTCTCGGAGGTGACGGAAAACAGCAGCAGGCTCGCTCCCGGCGATACGGCTCCCGAGTTCACCCTTCCCGACGCGGACGGCAACGAGGTGTCGCTGTCGGACTACCGCGGACGCAAGGTGATCGTGTACTTCTACCCCGCCGCGAGCACCCCCGGATGCACCAAGCAGGCCTGCGACTTCCGGGACAGCCTCGCCGACCTGGACGGCGCCGGTCTCGCCGTCGTGGGCATCTCCCCCGACAAGCCGGCCAAGCTCGCGAAGTTCCGGGACGCCGAGCAGCTGACGTTTCCGCTGCTGTCGGATCCGGACAAGACCACGCTCACGGCGTGGGGGGCGTTCGGCGAGAAGAAGATGTACGGCAAGACCGTCACCGGAGTGATCCGTTCGACGTTCGTCGTCGACGAGGACGGCCGGATCGAGGTTGCGCAGTACAACGTGCGCGCCACCGGGCACGTCGCGAAGCTGCGCCGCGACCTGTCGGTCTGAGCGCCGGCTCACCGCGTGAGAGAGGCGAGCACCAGCGCCTCCGCGACGGCCATGTGCTCGAGCTCGGACGGGTCGACGCTCTCGTCGGGCCCGTGGATCCGGGCGCTCGGCTCCTCCACGCCGAGCAGCGCGATCTCCGCGTCCGGCAGCACCTGCTGCAGCACCGTGCACAGCGGGATCGACCCGCCCTGCCCGACCGTGCCGGCCTCGCGTCCGTAGACGGCGCCGAGCGCACGGCGCAGCGCGGCGTATCCCGGTCCGTCGGTCGCGGCCCGGAACGGTTCGCTCACGCCTTCCCGGTCGACCCGCACCCGCACGTTCCACGGGGCGTGGGCGTGCAGGTGGGCGACGAGGGCGTCCTGAGCGGTGGCCGGATCCATCCCCGGCGGGACGCGGAGGTTCAGCCGGGCCGACGCGCGGGGCACGATCGCCGCCGCCGACCCCACCACCGGTGGGGCGTCGATGCCGAGGATCGTCAGCGCGGGACGCGCCCACACGGCGTCGGCCACGGACCCGGCCGATAGCAGTGAGACCCCGTCGAGCACACCGGCGTCGGCGCGGAACACCTCCTCGGGATAGGGTTCGCCGCTCCAGATTCCGGTGGTGTCGAGCCCGTCGATCACGGTGTCGCCGACCTCGTCCCGCAGGCTCGACAGCAAGCGCACCAGCGCGGCGAGCGCGTCGGGGGCCGCGCCGCCGAACTGGCCCGAATGGATCTCCCCGGCCAGGGCATCGACGTGGACGACGACGTTCGCCAGGCCGCGCAGCGACGTCGTGAGGGTCGGCCGTCCCGCCTCGGCGTTGCCGCAGTCCGCGACGAGCACCAGGTCGGCGGCGAACAGATCGGGCCGTGCGCGCGCCAGGTTCTCGAGCCCGCCGCCCCCGGTTTCCTCCGAGCCGTCGCCGACGATCCGGATCCCGACGGGTAGCGGTCCCCGCTCCCGCAGCGCGCGCAGCGCGAGCAGGTGCATCACGAGATTGCCCTTGCAGTCCGCGGCGCCGCGCCCGTACCAGCGGCCGTCACGTTCGGTGAGCGTGAACGGCGGAGTGTGCCAGAGCGATTCGTCGCCCGGGGGCTGCACGTCGTAGTGGCTGTAGAGCAGCACGGTCGGCGCTCCCGCCGGGGCCGGCGTGTGCCCGAACACCGCGAGCGAGCCGTCCGACGTCTCGATCAGCTCGGTGTTGCCGACGCCGGCCGCGGCGAACGCGACGCGCACCCACCGGGCGGCGGCGACGCACTCCTCGGCCGGGAACAGCCGCGGATCGGCCACCGACCGGAACGCCACCAGTTCCGCGAGGTCCCTGCGCGCCCCCGGCATCAGCCGGCGCACCCGCTCCCGCATGTCCGCGACCTCCACCGCGCCTCCCCGATCCTCGTGTCTCGTTTTCGCTACGGGTACAGCCCGTCGAGATCGAAGCATGCTCGGTGCGGCCGCGTCCGGCGTAGATTCCGCGATATCGGGGTTGCCCTCGGGCGGAACGGTCCAGGAATCGGGGCCGGACGGCCCTCGAACGGAAGGCACAGCGATGCCACCCAGCCCGCAGAGCGCGCTCACGCCGTTCTATCGGCAGGTCCAGTCCCACTACGACCTCTCGGACGAGTTCTTCACGCTGTTCCTCGACCCGTCGATGACCTACAGCTGCGCGTACTTCGAGCGGGACGACATGACGCTCGAGCAGGCCCAGGCCGCGAAGGTCGATCTGTCGCTCGGCAAATGCGACCTGCACCCGGGCATGACCCTGCTCGACGTCGGATGCGGCTGGGGCTCGACGATGCTGCGCGCCGCCACGCACTACGACGTGAACACGATCGGGCTCACGCTCAGCCGCAACCAGTACGAGCACGTCCGCGACCTCGCCGCGCGGCTGCCCGGCCCCCGCACCGTGGACGTGCGGCTGCAGGGCTGGGAGGAGTTCGACGGGCGCGTGGACCGCATCGTGAGCATCGGCGCGTTCGAGCACTTCCGGAGCGAACGCTACGACCGGTTCTTCACCAAGTGCCACGACATGCTGCCCCCGGACGGCCGGATGCTGCTGCACACCATCGTGGGGCACCGCCTCGCGACGCTGCGCGAACGGGGAATCCCGGTGACCCGGGAGAACGCGCTGTTCCACATCTTCATCAAGCGGGAGATCTTCCCCGGCGGGCAGTTGCCGCAGCCGGAGACGGTGGTCGACGGCGCGGAGCGGGCGGGGTTCCGGGTCGAACGCATCCAGGCCCTGGCGCCGCACTACGTCCGCACTCTCGAGCACTGGGCCGCGGCACTGTCGGCCCGCCGGGACGAGGCGGTCGCGCTGTCGTCGGAGGAGATGTACGAGCGCTTCATGAAGTACCTGAACGGTTCCGCCGAGCACTTCCGCACGGGCCACATCGACGTCATGCAGTTCACTCTCGTCAAGTGAGCCGCCGGCGACCTCGGCGCCACCGGCGGCGTTAGCTGAGACTCGCCCTCACAGCTAAAAGTTCGGAATTCGGACAACCTCCGGTTAGCCTGGGCGCGTGGAGTCTGCAACGAAGCGCGGCCGCACCCCACGCCGTATCGATCCGGCGCTGGAGGTCCAGGCGGCGCCCCAGGAACTCGTGCCGCGCCGTCGCCCGACGCAGGAGCGCAGCCGGCGCAAGTTCGACGCGCTGCTCGCCGCGTCCCGCGAACTGCTCACCGAGGTCGGCTTCGAGTCGTTCACCTGCGAAGAGGTGGCTGCCCGTGCCGACGTCCCCATCGGAACCCTCTACCAGTTCTTCGCCAACAAGTACGTCATCGTGTGTGAACTGAACCGGCAGGACCTGGTGGGGGTGCAGGAGGAGCTCGCCGAGTTCGACGGCGTCATCCCCTCCGTGGACTGGCTGCGGTTCCTCAATTCCTTCGTCGACCATCTCGCCGGGCTGTGGATGTCGGACCCGTCGCGGCGGGAGGTGTGGCTCGCGATGCAGTCCACCCCGTCGACCCGGGCGACCGGCGCGATCCACGAGAAGGAGTTCGCCGAGCAGATCGCGCGGATGCTGGCTCCGCTCATGCCCGACACCCCGCGCGAGCGTCGCACGCTGATGGCCGAGGTGCTCGTGCACGTCGTCTACTCGATGCTGAACTTCTCCGTGCAGGACGACCAGAGCCACGCCGACGCGGTCGTCGAGCTCAAGCGGCTGATGGGTGCGTACCTGATGGTGGCGGAGAAGGAGTCGCGCACCAGCGCCAAGCGGCGCAGGCGCCGTGAGGCCGCCGCCCGGGCGGAGGAGACCGAGCGGCCGGTCCCGGAGAGCGACGGCCAGGTGGAAACGCGTCAGGCGGAGGAGACGCACGCCTCCCCCGCCTGAAGCGGAATTCTCCCGCAGACTCCTACGCCTGCGGATCGTCCTCGAGCACGACGAACGCGCCGGCCATGTCTCCGTCGTGGGTGAGCGAGACGTGGATCCGCACCCCGGTCAGGTGTTCGGCGACGTCGCCGTGCAGCCGGATCCCGGGTCGGCCCCACGCGTCGGAGACCACCTCGATCTGCCGGTGCACGGTCTCCGGCAGCACCGGCGGGCTGCCGAACAGCGAGGCCGACCACGCCTTGATCAGCGCCTCCTTCGCCGCCCACCGGGCGGCGAAGTGCCGGCCCGGACGGGAGCTGCGGGTGTTCGCGTCGCGACGCTCGCCCGGGGTGAAGTTCGAGAGCATCGCCGTGCCTGCCCGGCCCAGCTGCTCCTCGAACTCCGACACCGTGACCAGGTCGAACCCGATCCCCGCAACTCCCATCCGTCCTGTGACTCGCTTTCCGTGAACGGGCCGGCGGCTACTACTTGCAGCCGGGCAGACCCGAACGGTACACGTCGCCGTCGCCCAGTCGTGCCTCCGGCGAGAGCAGCACGTCGGCCTCGAGCTGGCGCGCAGCCTTGGCCGGCACCGAGTCCCCGCCGAAGCGACGGTCGGCGGGCCGCTGGTACAGGGCCGCACCCCCGGTCATCGCCTCCGCAAGGCGGCGCTTGCCGGCGACGGCGCGGGCCTGAGCCTGCTCCACGTAGGCCTCCCGGCGCTCCGCCGGGATCGCCTCGACGAACGCCTGCGGGTGGACCACCGCGATCAGCCCCGACACGTGGCCGAACCCGAGGCTGGTCAGCAGACCGGCCTTGAGCGCGTACCGCTCGCCGAAGCGGAGCGGCGTGCGCGCCCACACCAGGTGCTCGAACTCGGCCATCTTGTCGTCGACGCAGTCCAGGCTGCGGTTCGGCGGGATGACGCCCTGGCTGAGGACCTGGCACAGGCCGATCAGCTGGAACGCCGCCGCGCCGCCCTTGGCGTGACCGGTCAGCGACTTCTGCGACACCACGAACATCGGCGCGCCCTCGCTGCGGCCCAGCGACCCGGCCAGACGCTCGTGCAGCTCCGCCTCGTTCGGGTCGTTGGCCGCCGTGGAGGTGTCGTGCTTGGAGATCACCGCGATGTCGTCCGCGGTGACACCGAGCTTGCGCAGCTCCCGCGCCAGGCCCGACTCGAGCCCGCCGCGACCCGCACCGAGGGCACCGATGCCCGGAGCCGGGATCGAGGTGTGCACGCCGTCGGCGAAGGAGCCGGCCCACGCGACCACACCGAGGACGGGCAGGCCCATCTCCAGCGCCAGGTCGCCGCGGGCGAGCAGGACCGTGCCGCCGCCGGCGGACTCGACGAACCCGCCGCGCCGGCGATCGTTGGCCCGGGAGAACCGGCGATCGCTGATGCCCTTGGCCGTCATGTCGTCCGACTTCGCGGTGGCCGACATGTCACCGAACCCGACGATGCCCTCGATGCCGAGGTCGTCGAAGCCGCCGGCGACGACCAGCTGCGCCTTGCCCAGCTTGATCTTGTCGACACCCTCCTCGACCGACACCGCGGCCGTCGCGCACGCCGCCACCGGATGCACCATCGCGCCGTAGCCACCGACGTACGACTGCACCACGTGCGCGGCGATGACGTTCGGCAGGGCCTCCTGCAGGATGTCGTTCGCGCGGGACTCGCCGAGCAGCGTGTCGATGTACAGCGACCGCATCGAGGTCATGCCGCCCATGCCGGTGCCCTGGGTGTTCGCCACGTACGAGGGGTGCACCCAGCGCATCAGCTCCGACGGGGTGAAACCGCTGGAGAGGAACGCGTCGACCGTGGTCACGATGTTCCACAGGCCCACCCGGTCCACGGACTCGGCCATGTCGGCGGGGATGCCCCACTTGGTGACGTCGAACCCGGTCGGGATCTGACCACCGACCGTGCGGGTCAGGTTCATCTTGCGGGGCACCCGGATCTCGGTGCCGGCCTTGCGGGTGACGGTCCAGTCACCGCTGTCCGGAACCGAGTGCGCGACGGTGTTCTCCGGGTCGGCGTCGACGAACGCGCGGGCCTCGGCCTCGGAACCCACCACGAACGACAGGTCCTTGTCCAGGAACACCGAGGTCAGCAGCGGCGCCGCGTTGTCGACCATCGCACCGTCGTCGGCGTAGCGGCGGATGCCGCAGCGCTCGACCACCGCGTCGTGGTACCGGTCGGCGATCTCCGCCTCGGGCACCAGCTCGCCGGTCTCGGCGTCGTACCAGCCCGGCTTGGGATCGTTCTCCCACGCCACCAGGCCGGTGGCCCACGCCAGCTCGAGCACACCGGCGGCCGACAGCTCCTCGTCGACCTCCATCTCGAAGCGGGTACGGGCCGAGCCGTAGGGGCCGAGCTCGCCGGCGCCGACGATGACCACCAGGTCGGCGGGGTCGACGTCGAGCGTGTTCCACTCCGGTGCGGACAGCGTCGCGTCCAGGCGCGGCGGTGCGGGCAGCGCCGCGATCGTCGCGTGCTCGGGCTCCGCGGCGGCGTCCTTCGCGGCGTCGGCCTCCTCCTGCGCCTGCTTGGCCAGGGCCGGCAGGTCGATGTCGGCCTCCGACAGGCCCCCGGTCAGGTCCGCCACGAGCGGCTCGACCGCGGCGGACTCCTTGGAACCGGCGGTGACGAGCTTCAGCAGCTCGACGGCCATCTCGTCGGTCGACCAGGTCCGCACACCGGCGGCCTCGGCGGCCTCGACCAGCGGATCGTTGCCGCCCATCAGGCCGGTGCCGCGCACCCACCCGATCAGGGCGTGGGCGAGGGTGACCCGCTCGGCCCAGGTGCGCTCGGCGTGCCAGCGGTTGACGATCGCATCGAGCGCGGCCTTCGCCTCGCCGTACGCGCCGTCGCCGCCGAACTTGCCGCGGTTCGGCGAACCCGGCAGCACGACGTGCAGGTGGGTGTCCACGTCGCGGTCGGAGCCGATGTCGGCCAGGCCCGCGATCAGGCGCTCCACCGACCACAGCAGGACCCGCATCTCCATCTCGGCGCGGGCACCGGCGTCGGCCATCGAACCGGACACGCGCGGGGCGGCGAACGGGAACAGCAGCGTCGGGGTCAGGGCCTCCTTGATCAGCTTCTTGGCGCCGCCCGCGGTCTCCACGGTTTCGGTGCCGAGCCACTGCACCAGGGCGTCGACGTCGGAGTAGGACGCCATGTTGGCGGGGACCACCCACAGCGCCGCACCGGCTCGCGCGTTGCCTGCGTACAGCTCCTTGTAGAAGCCGAGGCGGCTGTCGTTCAGGCTCGAGGTGGTGACCACGACCGTCGCGCCGCCGGCGAGCAGCTTCGCCGCGACCGCGGCCGCGATCCCGCCCTTGCTGGCGCCGGTGACGACGGCGACCTCGCCGGCGTACTCGGCGTCGCCGGTCTGCCGGGCGGCCGTCGCGATCGCCCCGAAGGTCTGCGCGAGCTCCGTGCGGCCGGCCTCGGTGGCCTTACCCGACCAGAACGTCGCGTGCGCGGCCACGGTGGCTCCGGCGCCGGCGAAGCGCTCCGCGTCGATCTCGGCACCGAGCCAGACGCGGGCCAGGTCCTCGCGGGCCGTCGCCCACCGGTCGTCGATCAGCACGGCCTTGCGGGCGTCGAACGCCGGTGCGACCAGCCGCGGCCAGTCGGAGCCGAGCTCCGCCGAGACCAGGTCGACCAGCTCGGTGTCCGCCTTGTCCGCGAGGTCCGAGGCCGCGTCGGCCAGGCCCAGCTCGGACAGGATCAGGCGGGCGGTCTTGGCGAGCACACCGTTCGAGCCGGTGATGCCCTCGGCGAACTCGCCGAGCGCGGCGGCATCGACGGTTGCGCCGCCACCGCCACCGGCGGACGGCATCGACACCGCGACGCCGCGGCGGCCGGCGACCGACTGCACGGCCGCGTCGATCAGCTTGTCGACGGCGGCACCGTCGGACAGCGCGCCGTCGGAGAGGCCGCCGAGCGCACCGCCGCGGACGGACGAACCGTCCCGGCTGCCGAGCGCGACCTCCGCGGTCACGTGCGACGCCCAGCCCTCGCCGAGACCCCACACCTTGGTGACCCGGTCGGCGACGTAGGCGGGACGCTTGCCCGACGGGCCGAACACCTTGCGCAGGTGGTCGTTGATCGAGTCCGACAGCACCGGACCGAAGGGCCGGTAGGTGCGGGCCAGGCGATCGACCGTGCCGGCGAGCGCGCCCATGTCGGCGTCGGCCGCACCGTCGATGGCACCGAGCGACAGCTCCGAGCCGAGGTCGACGAGCAGCTGGTTACGCCGCGAGGACACGCCGTCGCACAGCGCCTCGATCGTGTCGGCGGGACCGATCTGATCCGGGCGCAGCTTCGTCCACAGGGCGATGAGCACCTTCGTGGCCTCGGCGGCCTTGAACGCGATGTCGTCCGGACGCGGGCCACCCGCGGGAGCGGCGGGCGCGGCGGCCGGAGCGGCGGCCGCGGCCGGAGCGGCCGAGGAAGCCTCGGCCGAGGCCGGCTCGTCGTCCTCCACGGGCGCCGGATCGACGTCCGTGGAGTACACGACCGAGGCCTCGCGCTCGATGTTGAGCACCTCGACCGGCTGCCCGAAGCGGCCCGGCAGCTTCAGCGTCTGCGACGCCAGGTTCGCCACCGTCGGGGCGGCACCGAGGCCGACCTCGACGAACCGCTCGACACCCAGGCCACCGTCGGCCTCGTCGGCGAACAGCAGATCCTGCGTCTCGATCCAGCGGACCGGGGACGCGAACTGCCACGCGAGGAGCTCGGCGAGCACCACGCGGCACAGCTTCGAGGGGTCGGCCGCCCAGGTGTCGAAGTCCGCGAGGACCTCGGCAAGCGGCTCGGACGGCACCAGGTCCGCGATCTCCTGGACGAACTCCCGGCCCAGGTTGAACGGCTTGGGCACCAGGTTCGGGACGTAGCGCCCGATGAGGATGTCGGGATCGATCTGCTCGGGCAGCAGGTTCAGCAGGCGCTCCCGGAAGTCGTCTACGCCGCCGCGCAGGACGGTCGAGTGGAACGGCACGTCGATGCCCGGGACCAGGATGAACGCACGCTTGCCCCCGAACTCGGCGACCTTGCGCTCGATCACGGACTCGAGGGCCTCGAGACCGGCGACCGTACCGGCGATCGCGTACTGCGAGCCGCGCAGGTTCAGGTTGACGATCTGCAGGAATTCGCCGGTCTCCTCGGAGACCCCGGCGACGAACGCCTCGAGATCGGCGTCGGCGACACCGAACTGCGACGGCCGGATCGCCGCCATGCGGTAGTTCGACCGGCCCTGCTCGTCGCGCGGCACGAGGGCGTGCATCGCCGACCCGCGGCTGAACACCACCTCGAGCACCGCCTCGAGCGGCAGCACCCCGGCGACCGCGGCAAGCGCGTTGTACTCGCCCACCGAGTGGCCGGCCAGCAGCGCACCCTCGACGAAGGCGCCGGCCTCACGCAGTTCCGCGATCTGGGCGACACCCAGGGTCGCCATCGCGGCCTGCGTGAACTGGGTCAGGTGCAGCACGCCGTCCGGATGCTTGTGGGTGACGCCGCGGGCCTTGAGCACGGTCGGGTTGTCGCGCACCACGGCGAGGATGGAGAAGCCCAGGGCCTTGCGGGTGTGCTTGTCGGCGCGATCCCAGATCTCCCGGGCGGCCTTCGAGCGGGCGCGGGCGTCCAGGCCCATGCCGGGCCGCTGGATGCCCTGGCCGGGGAACGCGTACACCGTGCGCGGGGCGGCGGTGCGGCCGGTGGCGACCATCACCAGGTCGCCGTCCACGCGGCAGCTCACCTCGACGATCTCGGCGCCACGGTCGGTCGCGATGCGATCGACGCGCACGTCGATCTGCGCACCGGGGCGCACCATGCCGAGGAACCGGGCGGTCCACGCCGTCAGTCGGCGGGCCGGCAGCTTGGCGTCGGCCTCGAGGGCGGTGACGACCTGCTGGGCGGCGGCGGACAGCCACATGCCGTGCACGATCGGGGTGCCCAGACCGGCCAGGAGCGCGGCGTTGTCCGAGGTGTGAATCGGGTTGTGGTCGCCCGACACCCGCGCGAAGGCGCTCATGTCGATCGGGGCGACGATCACGGCGTCGCGGCGGCGGCGGCGCGGGGTCTCCACCGCGTCCTCGCTCACGGCACCGCCGGCGCGGACCGGATCGGCCAGCTCGGCCTTGCCGGTGCGGCCGCGGATAGCGAACCGCTCGATCAGGGTGGCGACCGTGGCGTCACCCGAACCGTTGCCGTTGTCGGCGGTGATCTCGACGTGCACCTCGACGACCCGGCCGAGGTCGGTGTCGGCCACGTCCTGTGCCTCGGCCTTGACGCCCAGGATCGACGGCTCGGTCGGCAGACCGTCCTTCACGTCGACGGCGTGGTCGAGGTGGACCAGGTCGAGCATGCCCTCGATCACCGACAGGCTGTCGTCGGTCTGCGCGGCGCCGAGCGCGGCGAACACCGCCGGCCAGCACGCGCCGACCAGGACGTCGGGCACACCGTGGCCGCTCGGGGTCAGGTTCAGCGGCAGTCCCGAACCGGTGACACCGGCGTGATCGGCGACTTTCTCCGGCAGCCAGCCGAGGGTGATGCGGGCCGCGCCCTTCTTCACCGCGGGCAGCTCCTGCCCCGCGGCGACACCGAGCAGCGCCGACATGGACGCCGAGGCGTCGTCCGCGGTGACGACGGGGGCGCCACCGGTGTGCACGGCGGCGGGCACCGTGAGGCGGATCTCGACGGTCTTGTCGCCGGCGAGCGGCACCGTCAGGCCCACGTGCTCGGCGTCGAGAACGCTCAGCGTGGCGCCCGTCGCGCCGTGCACGGCGGCGGTGTCGGACTCGACGGACCACTCGTCCAGGTCACCGAGGCGGTGCACCGGGTTGACGGTCTGCCGGCCGGCCCAGTTGACGTCCGGAGCCGACAGCACGGCGTCGAGCAGACCGGCCGCGAGGTCCTGGTGGCGACGGGCCGCGATCTGCACCGGCTCGACGCCGGCCGCGATCAGCTCGTCGACGGCGGCCTTCTCGAAGCGGTCGAGCAGCTCACCGACGGGCTCGTCGGCGCGGGTGATGCCCGCGACCGCGACGGTGCCCGGGATGATGCAGACCTGATCGGCGCTGTAGCGCGGATCGTGGGCCTGCCACAGGGAGTCGGACCGCCACCAGCGACGCACGTCCTGGTCGACGACCGGCACGAAGTTCACCGGCTTGCCCGGGGTGCGGCACAGCGTGACGAAGAACGGAACGTCGGCCGGGTGCAGGACCACCGAGTCGGCGTCCGGGAACTGCTCGGCCAGCGCGGCCAGCGCCGCGTACGGCCGGTCGAGGGCCGCGTCGTCGGCGAACAGCGTCGGGATCGGGCCACGGTCGGCCGGGTGCAGACGGGACTCGGCACGCTGCAGCATCTCGTGGAAGCGCTCACGCCAGGTGACGTCGATCCACGGGTTCTCGGCCGCGTCGGCCACCTCCTGCGAGCCGACGGCCAGCTCCAGGTAGCGGGCGAGCCACTGCCCGTAGGTCATCTCGGCGACGTCGCCGAAGTACGGCTTCGCGGTGACGTCGAGCGCGGCGATGATCTCGTCGCGGCGCGCGGCCACGGCCTCGGCGTCGCCCGCGACCTCGTCGAGCAGGCGGCCCGTGCGGGACGCCGCGTTGTCGATCTCGTGGATGTCCGCGCCCAGCTGGCTACGGCCGGAGGCCATGCCGCCGGAGGCGGTGCCGGCGCCGACCCAGTCGGGGGTGCCGGGGGTCTCGACGAGCATCCGCTTGACCTCGGGCGACGTGGTCGCCTCGAGCGTCGCCATCGCCGCGGTGCCGACGAGGATGCCGTCGAGCGGCATCGCCGGGAAGCCGTGTGCGGTGGACCAGCGGCCGGTCAGGTAGTCGGCGGCCCGCTCGGGGGTGCCGATGCCACCGCCGACGCACAGCACCAGGTTGGAGCGGGTGCGCAGCTCGGCGTAGGTGGCGAGCAGCAGATCGTCGAGGTCCTCCCACGAGTGGTGGCCACCGGCGCGGCCGCCCTCGATGTGGACGATGACCGGGTAGTTCGGCACCTCGTTCGCGATGCGGATCACCGAGCGGATCTGCGCCACGGTGCCCGGCTTGAACGCGACGTAGCTGATGCCGGCCTCGGTCAGCTCCTCGATGATCGAGACGGCTTCCTCGAGCTCGGGGATGCCGGCGGTGACGACCACGCCGTCGAACGGCGCGCCCGCGGCGCGGGCCCGCGGCACCAGCCGCTTGCCACCAACGTGCAGCTTCCACAGGTACGGGTCGAGGAACATCGAGTTGAACTGCACGGCGCGGCCCGGCTCGAGCAGCCCCTTCAGCTCCTCGACGTGGTCGGCGAAGATCTGCTCGGTGACCTGGCCGCCGCCGGCGAGCTCGGCCCAGTGGCCGGCGTTGGCTGCCGCGGCGACGATCTTCGGATCGACGGTGGTCGGCGTCATGCCGGCCAGCAGGATCGGCGAGCGGCCGGTCAGGCGCGTGAACGCCGTCTCGACGCCCTGGCGGCCGTCGGGCAGGGTGACCGGCTTCGGCACGAACGCGGACCACGGCTGCGGCACCTCGGGCTCCGCGCCCGGGGTCAGCAGGTTGCGCTGACCGCCGCGGGTGGCGGCGGCGATGATGCCCACACCCTGGCCACGCAGGCCCGAGCTGGTCATACGGGTCAGCAGCTCACCGGGACCCATGTCCAGGATCCACGAGGCGCCGGTCGCGACGGCGTCATCGACGAGGGCGACCCAGTCGACCGGGTCGACGAGCACTTCCTGCGCCAGCGAGCGGGCGAGCTCCGCGTCCAGGCCGCAGCGGGCGGCCCAGTCGGCGACCTGCTCGACCGCGTCGGCGAGAGCGGGGTGGTGGAAACCGATCTCAGCGGAGACCGGCTCGAAGGTGGGGGCGAACACGGCACCGCCGCGCTTCTTCGCCTCACGCTCGCGGGTCTCCGCGGCGGAGATCTCCTCGCAGCGCTGCTGCACGCGGGCCAGGGCGGCCGGCGGGCCGGACAGCACGACGCGGCGGCGGGCGTTGCGGATGGCGACGACCGCGGAACGCTGCGGGTCCTGGTCGGCGAAGACCTCGGCGACGACGGCGCGCAGGCGCTCGGGGTCGACGTTCGCGACGGCGAGCATCGGGAAGCGCTCGGCACCGGCGATGATGCCGCGGCGACGGCCGACGAGGGTGGCGGCGGCACCGATGAGCTGGGCGATCGCGAGGATCTGCCCGTCCTTGGCGCCGCCGGCCTGGGTGGCCGCGACGGCCAGCACGCCCTGCGAGTGGCCGATCACGGCGGCCGGGGCCTGGGCGGTCACGTCGAGGCCCTGGTTCGCCAGCGCGCGCAGCGCGGCCGCCTGGGTCAGGAACACGCCGGGCAGCGACACCGCGGCGGAAGTCAGCGTGGTCTCGGAGGGGCCGGCGACGGGCGTCTCGTCCTCGTCGGCGACCTCCTGCTCGAGCATCCAGGCGATGGGGTCGAAGCCGCTCGGGCGCACGACGACGAGGTCGTGTGCGACGGGCGCGAGCAGCGCGGTGGCCTCGTTGACCAGCTCGGTCAGGACCGGCTCGAGCCCGTTGTCGCGGCTGAGTTCTTCGAGGGAGCTGAGCCAGGGAGCGCCCTGGCCACCGAAGGCGAGTGCGTAGGGCTCCCCGGCGAGGAGCTTGTCGACCAGCGCGCCCTTACGGGAAGCGGGGGCGTTGCCCCGGTCACTGGCGCGTCGTGATGCCTTCGAGTTCCGTCCGTTGTCGGCTGGTGTGGTCTCGTCGATCGTCACGCGTGTAGTTCCTCTCCTGAACACCGCAAGGGCGTGGTCTCGTGGCCGCCCGCGCCGCCGTTGGCGTTCTGATGGGCTCTGATCTGCTCGTTCGGGCTACCCAAGAGTGACACAAAATCATGAGGGGTTCCTCATGTTTTGTTCCACGCGAGTTACCGCCTTCGAGAGGGCGCGTGAGATGACTCACAGCAGGTCGGAGTAGTGACCCGTTGGTAGGCAGAGTCCGCGCAGGCTGCGCGGCTACATGGACGTCCATCAACCTGAGGAATCCCTCACGTTTATCGTTACACAATCGTTACCATCTTGACTGACCGCGAAACGCGTGCATGAGGGGGCTTTCGGCAATTTGTCGGCGCCGTCCGATACAGTCCCGCGCATCGAACATACATTCGATTCAGGGGGGATGATGGGACGGTCGACGAAGTACACGCGGGAGATTCTCGAGGAAGCGATCCGCAACTCGACGAGCGTGGCGGGGGTCATGCGCTACCTGGGTCTGATTCCGAGCGGCGGCTCGCACCATCACCTCAGCCGGCGGATCAAGCGGTTGGGGCTCGACACATCTCACTTCACTGGTCAAGCGCACATGGGTGGAGCACCGGCACGAAATCGCCTTCCGTGGCGCGAAGTACTTGTAGTGCAGCCCACGGGCACGCCGCGACGAATGGCGAAGCTGCTCCGCCGTGCCCTCCTCGAGTCCGGCCGCCCCCACAAGTGCGAAAGCTGCGGTATCGGACCGGAATGGTGTGATCTCCCACTGACACTGCATGTGGACCACATCGACGGGAATCCGAACGACTCCCGACCGGAAAACGTCCGCTTCCTCTGCCCCAACTGCCACAGCCAGACGGCGACGTGGGCGGCACGAAACCATCGACTACGGACGAGGTAATTCTCGGTCGGATGTCGTATGGTTCATGGGTCCAGCGCGAGTGGCGGAACAGGCAGACGCCCAGGTTTTAGGTACCTGTGTCCGAAAGGACGTGGGGGTTCGAGTCCCCCCTCGCGCACCACGTGACCTCGCCCACGGCCCCCGACCGCTCTTGGCAGGTCGAGGGGCCGCTCGGGTACTTTTGATGGCGTGTCCGAGAACCGTCCGCCGCGTCGCCTTGCCCTCGTCGTACTGGTGGCGGTCGCCGCGGCCGGCTGTCTCGGTCTGGGTTTCTGGCAGTGGACACGGTTCGAGGCCGTGGGCGGCACGTTCCAGAACCTCGGCTACGCCCTGCAGTGGCCCGCCTTCGCCTTCTTCTGCGTCTACGCCTACCGCCGGTTCGTGAAACTCGAGACCGAGGACGCCGAGAGCCAGGCCACAGGCGTGCCGCGCGCGTCGGAACCGAAGGAACCCACCGAGATCCCCGAGGATCTCCTCCCCCAGCGGCCCCGCACTCAGCTCGATCCGAACGCGGCCGTCGATCCGGACGACCCGGAGGCCCGGCAGATGCTGGAGTACAACGATTACCTCGCGCAGCTGGCGCGCAGGTCCGATAGGAGCGCTCAGTGAGCACGACCCCCGAGCAGGCACCCGACCAGACGAGCGGTTCGACCGCGCCGCAGTCCCGTCCGGAAGCCGACCGGAAGAAGATCGCCTCGGCCCTGACGCGGTATCGCGCGCTCGCCTGGATCACCGGCGTGTGGCTGCTCGTGCTCACCGGCGAGATGGTCGCGAAGTACATCCTGAAGGTCGAGAACGTCCCCGGCTGGATCGCCGTGGTTCACGGCTGGGTCTACGCGGTCTATCTCGTGCTCACGCTCGACCTGGCGATCAAAGTGCGCTGGCCCGCGGGCCGCACGATCGGCACCCTCCTCGCCGGCACGATCCCGTTCCTGTCGTTCTTCGTCGAGCACCAGCGCACGAAGCAGGTCAAGACCGACTTCGGCGTCTGACCCAGCCGGCCGATCGGCGCGCGAAACAGGAAGCCGCCCACGCAATTGCGTGGGCGGCTTCGTGTTTCGCGTGGGAGCGCAGGCTTCGCGCCGGGGCGGCGGGCGTCAGCGGGCGAGCGCTGCGAGATCGGGCACCAATCGTGCCAGTGCGCGCCCGCGGTGCGACGAGGCATCCTTTTCCTCAGCGCTGAGCTCGGCGGCGGTGCGCTCCTCCCCCTCGGGCCGGAACACTGGGTCGTAGCCGAAACCGTTGGCGCCGCGCGGGCTGTGGACGATGGCGCCGCGCCACTCACCGCGCACGACGTGCACCGCGATCTCGCCGTCGTCACCGGGGACGGCGAGGGCGCAGGCGGAGACGAATGCCGCGCCGCGGCGCTCGTCGGGAACGTCCTGCAGCTGCCCGAGCAGCAGTTCGGTGTTGGCGTGGTCGTCGCCGTGCCGCCCCGACCACCGGGCGGAGAGCACCCCGGGCATCGCATTGAGGGCATCGACTTCGAGACCGGAATCGTCTGCGACGCAAGCCATTCCGGTCGCCGCCGCGCCGTCGAGCGCCTTCGCGGCCGCGTTCTCCTCGAACGTCGCGCCGGTCTCGGGCGCCTCGTCGTAGGGCGGCACGGCGTCGAGTCCGACGAGGTCGATCCCCTCGATCCCGGCGGCGTCGAGAACGCGCTGCAGTTCGCGCAGCTTCTTCGCGTTCCGGCTCGCCACGAGCACCTGCACCCTGTCAGACACCGAACTTCTTCCTGGTTCGCTCGGGTGTCACGGGCTGCGGCAGCGTGCCGGGGTAGGGGGCGTCGAGTGCCTGCTTCTGGATCTCGCACAGTTCGGCGATGCCGGCGAGCGCGGAGTCGAGCATCTTGTCGAGGGTGGACCGGGCGAACGTCGCACCTTCGCCGGTGCCCTGGACCTCGACGAGGGTGCCGGTGTCGGTGGCGATGACGTTCATGTCGACCTCGGCGCGCACGTCCTCCTCGTAGGGCAGGTCGAGGCGGACGCGGCCGTCGACGACACCGACGCTTACGGCCGCGATGGCGCACGAGATCGGCTGCGGGTCGGTGAGGCGGCCCGCCGCGCTCAGCCACGCAACGGCGTCGACGAGGGCCACGTAGGCGCCGGTGATGGCGGCGGTGCGGGTGCCGCCGTCGGCCTGCAGGACGTCGCAGTCGATGGCGATGGTGTTCTCGCCGATGGCGGCGAGGTCGATGCAGGCGCGCAGGGCACGGCCGACGAGGCGGCTGATCTCCTGGGTCCGGCCGCCGAGCTTGCCCTTGACGGATTCGCGTCCGCTGCGGGTGTGGGTGGCGGCGGGGAGCATCGCGTATTCGGCGGTGAGCCAGCCGAGACCGGAGCCCTTGCGCCAGCGCGGCACGCCTTCTTCGACGCTGGCGGTGCACATGACGCGGGTCTGGCCGAATTCCACGAGCACCGAGCCCGCGGGGTGGTTGGTGAATCCTCGGGTGATCCGGATGGGGCGGAGTTCGTCGTCCGCTCTGCCGTCTTCTCGTGTGGTCACCCGGACGAGCCTATTAGATGGGGTAGACGTCCCCGGCGGACACCGCGTGGACGGGCCCGGAGTACTGCTCCTTGGCCTCGGCGATGACGTCCTCGCGCGAGGTCCACGGCGGGATGTGGGTGAGCAGCAACTCGCCCACCTCGGCGCGAGCGGCGAGCATGCCGGCCTCGGCCCCGGAGAGGTGGATGCCGTCGGGACGGTCGTCGGGTGCGTGGGTCCACGAGGCCTCGGACAGCAGGACGTCGGCGCCGCGCGCGAGCTCGACGACCTCGTCGCACATGCCGGTGTCGCCGGTGTAGACGACGGTGCGCCCGGAGTCGCTGGTGATCCGGAATCCGTAGGCCTCGGGCGGGTGGTTGACCCGGCCGGGGCGGATGGTGAGTGCACCGAAGCGGAAGGTTCCCCCGTCGGCGAGGGGGCGCACGTCGAGGGTGTCGCTGACGTCGTCCATCTCGCCGGCGATCTCGGCGGAGGCGGCGCCGATGCGGACGCTGGTGTCCGAGGGGCCGTAGACGAGGGTCCGTCCGGTGGGGCGGTTCGGGGAGTAGCGCCGCCAGACGAGCAGGCCGGGTATGTCGAGGCAGTGGTCGGCGTGCAGGTGCGAGAGCAACAGGGAGACCTCGCCGGGGTCGGCGTAGCGCTGGAGGGCGCCGAGGACGCCGGGACCGAAGTCGATCACCAGGGGCGGGGTGCCCGGGGCGGTGATCAGGTAGCCCGACGCGGCGGAATCCGGCCCGGCCACGCTGCCGGAACACCCCAGGACGGTCATGCGCATGGGGGTCATGCTGCCACGTCCCAGTGGCCGCGACGAAGCCAACGCAGGTTTTGATCGGGAGATGTCACAGTTGTGCCGGGGCTGTGAGCCTACCGATCGGTCAGTTGTTGCGCGGGGGTGCGTCTCACCCGAACGAGGAGGTGGGCACGGCCGGCGGGCGGCGTCGGCGACGCTCGTCGGCGGAGAGCAGCCAGGCGGCCAGGACGCCGCCCACGGCACCGAAGAGGTGCCCCTGCCAGGAGACGCGCGGATCGCTGGGCAGCACCCCCCACAGGATGCTGCCGTAGACGAACAGCACGATCACCCCGATGACGATCTGGCTCGACTGGCGGGTGAAGATGCCGCGTGTGATCAGGTAGGTGAGCCATCCGAAGACGAGGATCGACGCGCCGATGTGCACGAAGCCGGACCCGGCGGTGAGCCAGGTGCCGAGCCCGCCGACCACCCAGATGATCGCGGTGGCGGCCAGACCGCGGCCGATGCCGGAGACGAGCACGAGAAAGCCGAGCACGAGCAGCGGAATGGTGTTGGCGCTCAGGTGCGCCCAGTCGGCATGGAGCACGGGTGCGAGCGCCACGCCCCACAGCCCGTCGGCGGTTCTCGGTTCGATACCGGCGGAGTCGAGGTCGGCGGGCACGGCGGCGTCGACGGCCTCGACGCCGTAGAGCAGGGCGACGAATCCGGCGATCAGGAGCGCCGCGCGCTGCCAGACGGACCGGGGCCCGGGACGGGAACCGTCGGGTACGGTCATGCGCTCGCCCTTCGCGTGTGTCCTGCGGTGTGTCCTGGCCTTCGAGCCTACCGACGTGCGCACCGCTCGACACGTGCGCGGCGCCGGTCGCGCTTCGTCGTGAAAGCCCTGTCGACCGGCGGTCCGGTGGCTACTGTGGGAGGCACCGTCGGACCCTGGAGGCAGCCGTGCCGAGAAGCGTCGGAGATCGCTACGCCTGCGAGAAGTGCGGCGCGCAGATCGTCTACGAGAAGCCGTGCCCCTGCACCGAGGGGATGCCGCATTCGGAGATCTGCTGCGGCGACCAGATGAAGCGCGTGTCGGAGGGCACGCCGGGCTGAGTCCTCAGCGCAGCTCTCAGCACGACGTGGTTCTCAGCGCAGCCCTCAGCGCGACGTGGGAATCCCGGCCGTGAAGGCGGAGGGGAACACGTCGCGGTAGGCGGGGATGCCCGCGACCGCGGTGGCCTGCAGCACCGCGTCGACGACGGCGCGCTGGACGACCTCGGCGGCCGCCTCGCACACCGCGGCCAGCACGGGCAGTTCGGGCGCGAAGGCATCCGGGACCGGTCGGCTCGCGCCGGGGGGCGTCGCGGTGCCGGTGGCCAGGGCGAAGAGGGTGTCGCCGTCGAGGGGTGAGTGGGCGGGGCGTACGGCCCGGGCGAGGCCGTCGTGCCCGGCGACGGCGACACGGCGGCAGGCGGCGGCGGTCAGGTCGGCGTCGGTGGCGACGACCCCGATGGTGGTGTTGAGGGCGGTGCCCTTGGGCGCGAGGGCGTTGGCGGCGGCGAGGTCGGATGCGGCGGGGGCGACGAGCCCGAGCCGGGCGGCCCGGGCGGGGCCGAGGCCCCAGGGCAGGCCGGTCTCGGGATCGAACACGGCTCCGACGGGGTTCGCGACGACGAGGGCGGCGACGGTGACGCCGGCGGCGGGGCCCTCGGTCAGGAGCAGGCTCGCGGTGCCGATGCCGCCCTTGAGGGTGCCGGCGCGTGCGCCGACTCCGGCGCCGACGGTGCCGCGGGCGACGGTCGTGCCGGCTGCCGCGGCGGCCCGGTATCCGCTGTCGGCGGTGGGCCGGGCGGTCCACTCCCCGACGGGCAGGTCGAAGACGACCGCCCCCGGCACGATGGGCACCACGGCCCCCGGCGGCCCCATCGGAATGCCGCGGCCCTGTTCCTCGAGCCACCGCATCACGCCGTCGGCGGCGGCGAGACCGTAGGCGCTGCCTCCGGTGAGGAGCACCGCGTCGACGCGCTGGACGGAGTGGCTGGGGTCGAGCAGGTCGGTTTCGCGGGTGCCGGGCCCGCCGCCGCGGACGTCGACGGTGGCGGTGACGGCACGGTCGGGAACGACGACGGTGCATCCGGTGGCCCGCCCGGTACCGAAGGCGCGGTCGGAGCCGAGGGTGACGTCGGCGTCGAGGGCCTGCCAGTGCCCCACGCGCAGGCCGGCGACGTCGGTGAGCGAGTCGGTGGGTCCGGGTGTGGCCGTCACGGCAGCAGGGCCTGGACGAGGGAGTCCTGCATCCAGGTCAGCCAGTGATAGACGTCGAGGTGCGGTGCCCGCGGGTCGTCTTCGTCGAGCGCCTCGGGGGTGTCGTCGTCGATGCCGAGGGTGGTGCCGAGGGCCAGCCGGAGGTCGTTGAGCCCGTACAGCCAGGCATCGGCCTGTTCGGGGCTGAGCACTACCTTGCCGCCGGATTCGGGGACGGTGCGCAGGATGACGGCTCCGGCGGCGAGCTTGGCGTCGATGATGTCGGGTTCGTGCAGGCTGCGCAGGGCACCGTTGAGGTCGGCGGATTCGTCGTCGGGATGGATGGTGGCGTCGGCGTCGGGCCGGTGGAAGTCGGGCAGCAGCCGTTGCAGGGCGGGGACGTCCGGGGGGGTGCAGTTGCCGGTGCGCAGGCCGGTGAGGGCGGCGAGGTCGTCCTGCGGGGCGCC
The DNA here is from genome assembly GCF_011058195.1 of Rhodococcus sp. 14C212. NCBI lineage: Bacteria > Bacillati > Actinomycetota > Actinomycetes > Mycobacteriales > Nocardiaceae > Rhodococcus > Rhodococcus sp. 14C212. The sequence continues at coordinate 93,722 of NZ_JAALEH010000011.1, forward strand.
GGCGGCGCGTTCCTCGAGCATGCCGAGTACGGATGCGACGAGCGAGCGCAGCACCGACGCCTCGTGTGCGTCCATCTCGGATCGCAGCTTCACGCCTCCGAGCGAGTTCTTCCTGCTCCACTGCCGCACGTCGGTCGGCTCCTCCTGGCTTCGCGGTCGGGATGGTCGGCGAGCGGGCGGCCGGTCACTCGGCCCGCTGCATCGTCGCCCACAGCCCGGCGGCGTGCAGGCGTTGCACGTCGTGTTCCATCTTGTCACGCGAGCCGCTCGAGACGACCGCCTTGCCTTCGTTGTGCACCTTGAGCATCAGCTCGGTGGCCTTGGCCTTGCTGTACCCGAACAGCTTCTGGAAGATGTACGCGACGTAGTGCATGAGGTTGACCGGGTCGTCCCACACGACGGTGACCCAGGGCCGGTCGACTGCTTCGATCTCCTCGACGGTTTCGGCTTCCGCCGGCATTGCCTGCCCTGCCGCCATGGTGACGGCGGGAAACGAGGCCACGGTGACTGCGTCGGACGGCTCCGTGGGGGCGGTGCCGAACGGGCTTGTCGGGGAACACGTCGCCATGTCTCCAGGGTACGGCGTCGGCGCCCGGCAATACAGCCGCATCCCGGCCCGCGCTCTACAGTGATCGGGTGCCCGATTCCCTTCTGCCGCGCACCGCGACGGCGAGCACCGCCCTGTTCACGGACGTCTACGAGCTGACGATGCTCGAGGCCGCGCTCGCGGACGGCACCGGTTCCCGCCCTTGCACGTTCGAGGTGTTCGCGCGGCGGCTGCCGCCCGGGCGCCGGTACGGCGTGGTCGGTGGGACCGGCCGGCTGATCGATGCGCTGGAGACGTTCCATTTCGGCGAGGAGGAACTGGCCGTCGCGGGACGGTTCCTCGACGCCTCGACCGTGGAGTGGCTGCGCGGCTACCGCTTCTCCGGCGCCATCGAGGGCTACCGGGAGGGTGATTTCTACTTCCCCGGTTCGCCGGCGCTGGCGGTGCGCGGCACGTTCGCCGAGTGCGTCCTGCTCGAGACCCTGATCCTGTCGATCCTCAACCACGACAGCGCGGTGGCGTCGGCGGCGGCGCGGATGGTCAGCGCCGCGGACGGCCGCACGCTGATCGAGATGGGGTCGCGCCGCACCCACGAGGAGGCGGCGGTCGCGTGTGCGCGGGCGGCGTATCTCTCGGGCTTCGACGCGACGTCGAATCTCGAGGCGGTGCGCCGGTACGGGGTGCCGGGCACGGGTACCGCGGCGCACGCGTTCACGCTCGTGCACACCACCGGGGCGGGCCGCGACGAGGCGGCGGCGTTCCGGAGCCAGGTCGAGACGCTCGGGGTGGGGACCACGCTGCTGGTGGACACGTACGACATCACCAACGGGGTGCGCACGGCCGTGGAGGTGGCCGGCACCGGACTCGGGGCCGTGCGGATCGACTCGGGCGATCTCGGCGTGCTGGCCCGGCAGGTGCGGGAGCAGCTCGACGGCCTGGGTGCGACGAACACGAAGATCGTGTTGTCGGGTGACCTGGACGAGTACTCGATCGCAGGTCTGCGCGCCGAGCCGGTCGACGTGTACGGCGTCGGGACGTCGCTGGTCACCGGCTCGGGCGCGCCCACGGCCGGGATGGTCTACAAGCTGGTCGAGGTCGACGGCATCCCGGTGGAGAAGCGCAGCGCGCACAAGGAGTCCCGGGGCGGCGCCAAGCGGGCGGTGCGGTTCGCCCGCCCGACCGGCACGCTGGTGGAAGAGGTGATCTACCCGGCGGACGCGCCCCTACCGGAGGGCGACGGCGAGGTGGTGCACGAGCTGATGGTTCCGCTGGTCAGCGACGGCGAGCGGGTCGACGACGGGCCTACGCTGGAGGAGAGCCGGGCGTTGCTTGCGCACGGGCTGGTCAGTCTCCCGTGGGAGGCCCTGACCCTGTCGGCGGGCGACGCCGCGGTGCCGACCCGATTCGTGAGGTGAGGACGTTGTCGCGGGCGCTGATCATCGTCGACGTGCAGAACGACTTCTGTGAGGGCGGGTCGCTGGCCGTGGCCGGCGGCGCCGCGGTCGCCGCGGACATCAGCCGGTACCTGGCCGCACACGCGCAGGACTACGCGCACGTGGTCGCCACCCGGGATCACCATGTCGATCCGGGTGCGCACTTCGCCGACGAGCCGGACTTCGTGGACTCGTGGCCGCCGCACTGCCGGGCGGGAACCGAGGGTGCCGAGTTCCATCCGGCCCTCGACACCACCCGCGTGGAGGCGGTCTTCTCCAAGGGGGCGTTCGAGGCCGCGTACTCGGGCTTCGAGGGCAGCCACGACACGGGCAGGTCCCTCGACGAGTGGCTGCGCGGGCACGGGGTCACCGCGGTCGACATCGTCGGTATCGCCACCGATCACTGCGTGCGGGCGACCGCGCTCGATGCCACCGCCGCCGGGTTCGACACCCGGGTGCTGCTGCCGTACACGGCCGGGGTGAGCGAGGCGACCGTCGAGTCGGCGCTCTCGGCGCTCCGGGACGCGGGTGTGGACCTGGTCGGACAGGTCGGGCCGCGAACCTGACGGTGGTGCCCAGTACCCTGACGCGGTGCCCGAACTCCCTAATGTGCCGGAACTGCTGCGCACCGCGGTGCACGCGCTGGGCGGCAAGGAACGGCGCAACCAGCTGACCATGGCCTCGGCCGTGGCGCATTCGCTGGACACCGGCGAGCACCTCGCGGTCCAGGCCGGCACCGGCACCGGCAAGTCGCTGGCCTATCTCGTGCCGGCCGTGCGGTACGCGGTGCAGACGGGCCGGACCGTGGTGGTCTCCACCGCGACGATCGCGCTGCAGCGTCAGCTGGTGGACCGGGACCTGCCGCGGCTGGCCGGCGCGTTGGAGTCGGCGCTGGGCCGGCGCCCCCGCTTCGCGATCCTCAAGGGCCGCGGGAACTATCTGTGCCTGAACAAGATCCACACCGGCCTGGCCGAGGAGCCGCCCGCGGACGACCAGCTGTTCGACGCGTTCGCGCTGTCGCGGATCGGCCGGGAGGTGCGGCGGATCACGGAGTGGTCGTCGACCACCGACACCGGCGACCGCGACGACCTCGTCCCCGGCGTGTCGGATCAGGCATGGCGCCAGGTGAGTGTCAGCGCCCGCGAGTGCCTGGGCAAGTCGCGGTGCCCGGTCGGCGAGGACTGTTTCGCGGAGATCGCCCGGGCCGAGGCCGGGCAGGTCGACGTGGTCGTCACCAACCACGCACTGCTGGCGATCGACGCGATCAGCGGGATCTCGATCCTGCCCGAGCACGACGTGGTCGTGGTCGACGAAGCGCACGAACTCGTGGACCGCGTCACCGGGGTGGCGACGGCGGAGCTGTCCGGCGGCACCGTCTCGGCCGCGGCACGGCGCTGCGTGAAGCTGATCGAGGACGAGGACGTCGACCGGCTCGAGGGCGCCGCCGAGAACTGGGAGGCGCTGCTCGAGGAGCTGCCGCCGGGGCGGTGGGACGAGTTGCCCGAGGGCGCGGGCGCGGCGTTGGCCGCGATCCGCGACGCGGCGTGGGCCGTGCGCACGGCGATCGGACCACCCAAGGCGGGGCTCGACGCCGAGGCCGCCGCGGCGCGTAACCAGGCGCTGGCGGACGTCGACGAGGTGCACGACTGCGCGGTGCGCGTGCTCACCGCCTTCGAGGAGACGGATCCCGCCGCCCGCCGGGACGTCGTCTGGCACGCCGCCGACGAGTTCCGCGGCAACACTCGCCACACGGTGCGGATGGCGCCGCTGTCCGTCGGCGGACTGCTGCGGTCCCGGCTGTTCGGCGCGTCGACGGTCGTCCTGACCTCGGCGACGTTGACGGTGGGCGGCTCGTTCGACGCGCTCGCCGTCAACTGGGGGCTGCCGCCGGAGTCGCCGGCACGCAGCGACACCGGCGCGGCGTCGGGGACGGAACCCCCGTCGGACGACGGGGACCTGCGGTGGAATTCCCTGGACGTGGGATCGCCGTTCGACCACGCCAGGTCCGGCATCCTGTACGTCGCCAAGCATCTGCCGGCCCCCGGTCGCGACGGGCTCTCCCCCGCGTACCTGGACGAGATCGCGGAGCTGGTCGAGGCCGCCGGCGGCCGCACGCTCGGGCTCTTCTCGTCGATGCGCGCCGCGAAGGCGGCGGCGGAGGCGATGCGGGAGCGCCTGGACACGCCGGTCCTGTGCCAGGGCGAGGACGCGACCGGCGCACTGGTGGAGAAGTTCGCGGCCGACGAACCGACGTCGTTGTTCGGGACCCTGTCGCTGTGGCAGGGCGTGGACGTGCCGGGACCGTCGCTGTCGCTGGTGATCCTGGACCGGATCCCGTTCCCGCGACCGGACGACCCACTGTTGGTGGCGCGGCAGCGGGCGGTGGAGGCGCGCGGGGGCAACGGCTTCCTGTCGGTGGCGGCCACCCACGCCGCGCTGCTGCTCGCGCAGGGCGTGGGCCGGTTGTTGCGCAGCACGGACGATCGGGGGGTCGTGGCGGTGCTCGATCCCCGCCTGGCGACCGCACGGTACGGCGGGTATCTGCGCGCGTCGCTGCCGCCGTTCTGGGAGACCGCCGATCCGCGGGTGGTGCGCAAGGCGCTCGTCCGACTGCGGGGCTGACCGAGCCGCGACGCGTCCGATCCCGAAACGTTCACGACTTTCCCGGAATTTCCGGCCGTTTCGCGGCAGCATCGAGGGAGGCGCAGCCGCCGGAGTCGAGGGTCGCAGGGACAGGGGGCTTTTCGGATATGCCACAGGGCGTTGTGAAGTGGTTCGACGAGGAGAAGGGGTTCGGGTTCATCGCGGAGGAGGGCGGCGGGCCCGACATCTACGTCCACTACTCGGAGATTGCCGGGACGGGCTTCCGCTCGCTGACAGAGGGTCAGCGCGTCGAGTTCGAGGTCGGACTGGGCGTGAAGGGACCTCAGGCGGAGAACGTCCGACCGGTGTGAGAACCGCGGCACCCGGTGATCAGACCCGTAGGCCCACCTCGACGATCGCCTTGGCAACCGATCGCACGGGGGCCTGGTTGCTGCGGGCGTGACCGCGGATCAGCCGGAACGCGTCGTCGGGGGTGGTGCTGCGGGCGTGGGCGATGATGCCTTTCGCCTGTTCGATGACGATGCGCGACTCGAGCGCCGTCTGCAGTTGCGTGTTCAGCTGCTCGTGCTGCCGCAGCTTGTTGGAGTTGACGATGTAGCCGGTGGCCATGTCTGCGAAGATCTGCGCCGCAGCAATCTCACGATCCGCCCATTCGCGGGGTTCGCACGCGTACAGGTCGAGGGCGCCGATCTTCTCGTCCGCGAGCTGCATCGGTATGCCGGCCACCGCAGCGATCCCGTGCTCGCGGGCTTTCTCGGCGAAGTCCGGCCACAGGTCCGATCGTGTCCGCACGTCGGCGACCGCGATGGGCTCACCGCTGTCGAACGCGTACTGGCACGGCCCCGCCCCGACCTCCTCCTGGCAGCGTTCCATCGTCCCGACCACCTCGGCGGCCGCGGTGACGAACTGCAGCCGACCCTCGCACTGCAAGCTCACGCCGCAACCGAGTAGGCCCAGAACAGCGGTCACGCCGTCGACGAGCTCGTCGAGCGCCGCACCGACCTCGTACGAGGTGGGCAGCAGGCGTGCGAACCGTGACAGCACCGCCATGAACTCGTCCTGGTCGAACACCGGGGCGCCCCCTCCGGTCGGCAACACCTCGATAGTGACACACATCACAGTCGATGGGTGGCGTCGCACATGTCACATCACATATCCTGGTACACAGAGCGTCCGCCCCAGATCCCGGCGACGCCCTGATCGGAGCCGCCCCGACCCCCGGTGCTCCTCTCTCACTCTCCACGAATCGTGTGGACAGGTTTTCGGGAGAACATACTGCTCGAGGCCCGGCTGCCCGTCGCTCCGAGCAGGTGTACCTCCCGGACACGATCCGCGAAGAAGGAACACCCATGGCTCACATCGCACATCCGTCGTCCCACCGCGACAGCTCGCCGCTGCTCTCGGTGCCGGCCATCGTCGTCGGTGCCGGCACCCTCTCCTGCGGGCTCGCCGTCGCGATCAGCCGATCCCTCGCCCTCGGCGTGCTGGCCGCCCTTCTCACGGTGGCGACGGTCGCGGTCGCAGCGGTGATGATCCGCGCCTGACCTCGCCGTCCACCGAATCCGACGGCCCTTTCGGGCCCACCCGAGCAAGGAACCGATGAACCACCCGAATCACATCGCCGACCGGAGCACCGTCCCGGGTTCGGCGATGAGCACGGCCGAGATCAAGGCTCGTATCGACGCGATGTTCGCGGACGACCACGGGAGCACCGTGGCCGGCGACGAGCGCAGGGCCATCGCGTCCTCGCCCCGGCGCCCGGGGTGGGCGTCGAGCCGGCGCGGCCGCAGGAGCTGACCACCGACGTTCTCCCGGCGTCGGTGGTCTCCGACCGGACCACCGGCGTCCGGACAGCGCCGCAGGGGGGCGCTTCCGGACGTCGGTGGTCCGTCACTGCCGGTTCACGACGCCGCGACGAGCGCGGGCGAGGTCGAGACGTCCCACTTCATCGAGACCGAGGTGCCGTCGGGGACGGTGACGACGTCCGTGCGCGACGTCAGGCTCCGGATCAACGCGAGCCCGTGGCCACGGCAGCTGTCACCGGACGGATCCGCCGGGGCCCGCCACCGGCCGTGATCGGTGACGATCACTTCGACGGAGGGTTCCCCCGGCCGATAGACGGCCTCCAGGTCGACCGCGCCGACACGATCTCCGTACCCGTCGGGGTACGCGTGCTCGACGACGTTGGCCAGGGCTTCGTAGCTGGCCAGCAGCACGTCCTGCCCGAGTTCGGCCTCGAGGTGGAGGCGGTCCAGCCACCGGTCCAGGGCCTGCCGGAGCATCGTCACCTGGCTCGGCTCGGCGCGGACCCCACGGTAGAACAACCCGGTCGATGTGAACGCCTGAGAGGCGTGTCGCGAGTGCATCCTCCTCCTCGAATTTCGATGCGTCCTCGGTCGAACGCATCGGATGTATACCCACCGCCACGCGGTCCTATACCTCGAAGCGGGGGCGCGCGCACAGCGACGGGCGACCGTCCCCGCTCAGCCCGCAGGGGCGACCCGCGCCGGATAGACGAATCCGGGCAGTACCCGCCCGGCGACGGTCGCGACGCCGAGGACGACGAGGAGCGCCGGCACCAGCGTGGTTCCCACGTAGCCGATCCCCGGGTCCGTGAGCCCGATCGCCCCGGCACACACGGCGGCGGGCACGTGCGGCGCCCGCAGCAGCGCCATGGCGACGACCGCGAGACCCGCCGCCACGGCGGCTCCTGCCTGCGACGGACCGGCGACGGCCGCGACGACGAGCGCCGCGGCCGCGGCCGCGGGGTAGGCCCGCACGATCGCTCCGGGCCGGGCGGCCGGGGTGCCGGGTGCGAGAGCGATGAGGGCTGCGGACGCGACGTACGGCAACCCGAACACCGCCCAGTGTGCGAGATTCTCGAGGGCGGCCAGCGCGCCGGCCGCGCCGAGCGCGACGGCTCCCGGCGCGAGGGCGGCCGCCAGGGCACGGCTGGACCCGTCCGGTGCATCACCGAGAAGCGGTGGCATCCGATTACTCTCCTTCGGTCTCAGAGTGTGCGGCCGGCCAGAGTGCGGCCCAGGAATCCGCGGATGAGGTTCGTGATCTCCGGCCCGTGGGTCTCGAGGGCGAAGTGGCCTGCGTCGAGCAGGTGGATCTCCGCGTCGGGGAGGTCGCGGGCGAATGCTTCCGCACCGGCGGGACCGAAGATCTCGTCGCCGCGACCCCACGTCACCAGGGTCGGCGGCCGCCAGGTGCGGAAGTACTCCTGGAACGCCGGGTACGCGTCGAGGTTGAACTGGTAGTCCCAGAACAACTGGAGCTGGATCTCCTTGTTGCCGGGCCGATCGAGGCCCATCTGGTCGAGCAGCCAGGCTTCCGGGGCGATCCGGTCGAGCCGGTCCTCGGGGACACCGTGGACGTACTGCCACCGGGTCGCCTCGGGCTCGAGGAGGGCACGGACGGCGGGTTCGTGTGCGGCGCGGTCCTGTGCGTGGGCGAAGAGGACCTCCCAGAACGGGGTGAACCCTTCGCGGTAGGCGTTGCCGCTCTGGGTGATCAGCGCGGTGATGCGCTCGGGGTTCTCGGCCGCGATCCGCAGGCCGATCGGGGCGCCGTAGTCGTGGAGGTAGAGGGCGAAGCGGGTCAACCCGATCCGGTCGAGCAGCGCGTCGGTGATCTGCGCGAGACGGTCGAAGCTGTAGTCGAACTCGTCGACGGCGGGCATCGCCGATCGCCCGAAGCCGATGTGGTCGGGGGCGACGAGGTGGTACTCGTCGGCGAGGTCGCCGAGCAGATTTCGGAACATGTGCGAGCTGGACGGGAAGCCGTGCAGCAGAACGAGAGCGGGCGCACCCGGGTCCCCGGCCTCGCGGTAGGAGACGTCGAGCCCGTCGATGGTCTCGGTGCGGTGGCGGACAGCGGAAGCGGACATGAGTCCTCCTGGGATCGGGCGGAGAACGATCGTTCTCCGATACAGGGTGTAGCGTAGAGAACGATGGTTCTCGATGCAAGAGGGAGGGGCTCGATGGACGCGGACACCGCGCAGACCCGGCTACTCGATGCCGCCGAGGAACTGTTCAACGAGCACGGCGTCCAAGCCGTCGGAATGGACACGATCCGGTCCCGCTCCGGGGTGTCGCTCAAGCGGCTCTATCAGCTCTACCCCGCCAAGGACCGGCTCGTGGCGGCCGTTCTGACCCGGCGCGACCACACCGTGCTGACGGATCTGCGCCGGTACGTCGACGCCCGCACCGATCCGCGCGAGCGGGTTCTCGCGGTGTTCGACTTTCTCGAGGAATGGTTCGCCTGCAGCGACTTCCGTGGCTGCACCTTCATCAACACGTTCGGCGAACTCGGCGGAATCTCCGGCGACGTCGCCGAGATCGCCCGTACGCACAAGGACGCGTTCCGGCGCTACCTGCGCGGACTCGTGACGGACGCGGGCAGACCCCCAGCACTGGGCGACCAGCTGGCGATCCTGGCCAACGGGGCCATGGCGACGGCGGCGATCTCCGGTTCTCCCGCCGTCGCCCGGCAGGCCCGCGACGCCGCGCGCGTCCTGCTCGACGCGAGCGACCGCGGGCCCGGAGCGGAGGGCTAGCTAGGCGAGCACGACCTTGCCGAGTTCGGCGTCCGACGCGAGCAGCTCGTGGTGCGGCAGCACCCGCACCGTGTAGCCGACCGACCCGGCCATCGGCAGCGCGACCTCGACCTCGAAGACCTCGCCCAGCGGGTCCGTGCCGGTGTGCCGCATCGGCACCGTCACCACGTCGGACAGGGTGTCGTCGGCGCCGACCCGGCCGACGACGGCCTGTACGACCACGTCGGTCACCCGGAGACCGCCGAGGTACACGTGGGCGGTCAGGGCCAGCTTGGAGCCGATCTCCGGGATGTCCGGCAGTCCGGCGCTGTCGACCTGGGCCACCCGCACGGCCGGCCAGGCCGCCTCGACGCGACGACGGTAGTGGGCGAGCTCCCGCGCCCCGGCGAACCCGTCGGCGACCGCCTCGCGCGCGGCCGCGGCGGCCGGCGCGTAGTACTGCACGGTGTAGTCCCGGACCATGCGGGAGGCGAGCACCTTCGGACCGAGGTTCTGGAGCGTGTGCCGCACCATCTCGATCCAGCGGGTGGGCACACCGCTGCCGTCCCGGTCGTAGAACCGCGGCAGGACCGATCGCTCGAGCAGCTCGTACAGGGCGCTGGCCTCGAGGTCGTCGCGGCGGTGTTCGTCGATCACGCCGTCGGCGGTGGGGATGGCCCAGCCGTTCTCGCCGTCGTACATCTCGTCCCACCAGCCGTCGCGGATGGAGAGGTTGAGCCCGCCGTTGAGGGCCGACTTCATCCCGGAGGTGCCGCACGCCTCGAGCGGGCGCAGCGGGTTGTTCAGCCACACGTCGCAGCCCCAGTAGAGGTACCGGGCCATGGACATGTCGTAGTCCGGTAGGAAAACGATGCGGTGCCGCACGTCGGCGGCATCGGCGAACCGCACCACCTGCTGGATCAGTGCCTTGCCGCCGTCGTCGGCCGGGTGGCTCTTACCGGCGACGACCAGCTGCACGGGGCGTTCCTCGTCGAGCAGCAGGGCCCGCAGTCGTTCCGGGTCGCGCAGCATCAGGGTGAGCCGCTTGTAGGTCGGCACCCGGCGGGCGAAGCCGACGGTGAGCACGTGCGGATCGAAGACCCCCTCCACCCAGCCGAGTTCGGCCTCGGTGGCGCCGCGCTGGAGCCAGGACCGGCGCAGCCGCCGACGGATCTCCTCCACCAGCTGCGCACGCAACGTGTTGCGGGTGGCCCACAGCTCGCGCGGTTCGACCGTCTGCAGCAGTTCCCAGCCCTTGGCTTCCTCGACCCGGTCCGGACCGGCGAGACGGTTGGCGAACTCGAGCCACTCGCGGGCGGCCCAGGTGTGGGCGTGCACGCCGTTGGTGACCGACCCGATCGGCACCTCGCCGGCGTCGAAGCCGGGCCACAGGCCCACGAACATCTCGCGGCTGACCCGGCCGTGCAGCTTCGACACGCCGTTGCTGCGCTGGCCGAGCCGCAGACCCAGATGGGCCATGTTGAACACACGGGGGTCCGATTCCCGGCCGAGGGAAAGGATGCGGTCCACCCCCAGGCCGGGCAGCAGCGCCGACTCGTTCTCGCCGTTCGGACCGGAGAAGTAGTGCCGGACGAGTTCCGCCGGGAACCGGTCGATGCCCGCGGGGACCGGGGTGTGGGTGGTGAAGACGGTGCCGGCGCGCACGGCGGCGAGCGCCTCGTCGAAGTCCAGGCCGGCGCCCGTGACCAGTTCGCGGATGCGCTCGGCGCCCAGGAACCCGGCGTGTCCCTCGTTCATGTGGAACACCTCGGGATCGCGAAGTCCCGCGATCCGGGTGTAGGCGCGGACGGCGCGTACCCCGCCGACCCCGGCCAGGATCTCCTGCTTGATGCGATGGTCCTGGTCGCCGCCGTAGAGGCGGTCGGTGACCCCGCGCAGTTCCTCGTCGTTCTCGGCGATGTCCGAGTCGAGCAGCAGCAACGGGACGCGGCCCACCTGGGCGATCCACACCCGGGCGGTGAGGGTGCGATTGCCGGGCACGGCGACCTCGATCAGCGCAGGGGTGCCGCCGGCCTCGGTCAACAGCCGCAGCGGCAGTCCCTGCGGGTCGTAGTTCGGGTAGTGCTCGCTCTGCCATCCGTCGGCGGTCAGGGACTGACGGAAGTAGCCGGAGCGGTAGAGCAGGCCGACACCGATGAGCGGCAGGCCGAGGTCCGAGGCCGCCTTGAGGTGGTCGCCGGCGAGGATGCCGAGTCCGCCGGAGTAGTTCGGCAGAACCTCGGAAACGCCGAACTCCATGGAGAAGTAGGCGATGCCGGACGGCAGCCCGGGGTCCTCCTGTTGCTGGTGCTGGTACCAGCGCGGCCTCGAGAGGTAGTCGTCGAGGTCGGCCGACTCGGCGTCGAGCCGCGCGAGGAACTCCTCGTCGGCGGCGAGCTCGTCGAGCCGGGCCGGCGGCACCTCACCGAGCATCCGCACCGGGTCGTGCTCGACGCGACGCCACAGCGCGGGGTCGATCGAGGCGAACAGATCCTGCGTGGGCGTGTGCCACGACCAGCGCAGGTTGACGGCGAGCGGGCCCAGTCCGGCCAGCCGCTGGGGAAGGTGGGCTCGTACGGTGAACCGACGCAAGGCTCTCACCCCGGGAAGACTACCGACATTCCGCCGGTCGGGAAGATCGGCAAATGCGGCAGCCGTCCGGCCGGGCCGCGTTCCCGGCGAGCAGGCCGATGCGTGTTCCTCGTCGAGCCTCCCCCGAGGAGGCGATCGACGTTGACGGCAGGAAACGTACCAGCGCGCGAATGTCCGCTTCGTTTGGTCGCGTCCGCCCCGGGTAACAGCTGTCGCGGGGCGGACGCGACATTGCGCGTCGCATGAGGGGACGGCGGTGCGTACCTCCACTACGGTTGGAGACGGGCCGCATCCGAAGGCTCGTCAGCAGACCGTGCGAGGGAAACGGAGCCGGCATGACAGACGGAACGGAGCGAGCGTGACAGGTCGAATCGGAGCCAGCGCGACAGGCCGCCTCGGCATCGACGATGTCCGTCCCGACATCTCGGGAGGGCGACATCCGGTCAAGGCCGTTGTCGGGGAGGTGGTTCCCGTGTCGGCAGTCGTGTGGCGCGAAGGCCACGACGCCGTCGCCGCCACCCTGGCCGTGCGCGGGCCGGGGTCGGATCCGGAGAGCGAAGGGAAGCTGATCCGGATCCCGATGGTTCCCGGCGAGGAGCCCGACACCTTCCACGCCGTGTTCACCCCCACCAGTCCGGGACTGTGGACGTACCGGGTGGAGGCCTGGAGCGATCCGGTGACCACGTGGCGGCACGCAGTGGACGCGAAGGTCGACGCCGGCCAGGGTCCGGAGGACCTGGCGAACGACATCGAGATCGGCGCACGCCTGTTCGAGAAGGCCGCGAAGACCGCGCCGCGCCCCAACCGCCCGGCCCTGCTCGCCGTGGCCGCGGCGCTGCGTTCGGAGCGGCCGCTCGCCGACCGGATCGCGCCTGCCTTCGCCGCCGACATCACCGAGATCCTGCGGGTCAATCCGCTGCGCGAGCTGATCACCCGCGGGAAGGCGTACACCGCCGTGGTCGATCGGGAACGGGCCCTGTTCGGTTCCTGGTACGAGTTCTTCCCCCGCTCGACGGGCGGGTGGAACGAGGACGGCACGCCACGACACGGCACCTTCGCCACCGCCGCGGAGGAACTGCCGCGGGTCGCCGCGATGGGCTTCGACGTGGTGTACCTGCCGCCCATCCACCCGATCGGCAAGGTCAACCGCAAGGGACCGAACAACACCCTCACCGCCGGCCCGGACGACGTGGGCTCCCCCTGGGCCATCGGCTCCGACGAGGGCGGCCACGACGCGATCCACCCGCAGCTCGGCACGGAGGACGACTTCCGCGCCTTCGTCGCCCGGGCGCGCGAACTCGACCTCGAAGTGGCCCTCGATCTGGCGCTGCAGTGCGCCCCGGACCACCCGTGGGCGAAGGAACATCCCGAGTGGTTCACGGTCCTGCCGGACGGCACGATCGCCTACGCCGAGAACCCGCCCAAGAAGTACCAGGACATCTATCCGGTCAACTTCGACAACGATCCGGACGGCATCTACGCCGAGGTGCTGCGCGTGGTGCGGCACTGGATCAGCCTCGGCGTCAAGATCTTCCGAGTCGACAACCCGCACACCAAGCCGCCGAACTTCTGGGAATGGCTGATCGGCGAGGTCAAGCGCACCGATCCCGACGTGCTGTTCCTGTCCGAGGCCTTCACCCGTCCCGCCCGCATGTACGGCCTCGGCCGACGCGGCTTCACGCAGTCCTACACGTACTTCACCTGGCGCGTGGCGAAGTGGGAGCTGACCGAATTCGGACAGGAGATCGCGGGGAAGGCGGACGAGGCACGCCCGAACCTGTTCGTCAACACGCCCGACATCCTGCACGAGACGCTGCAACACGGCGGGCCCGGAATGTTCGCTCTGCGCGCGGCCCTCGCGGCCACGCTCGCCCCGTCGTGGGGGGTGTACTCCGGTTACGAACTCTACGAACACGTTCCGCTGCGACCCGGCAGCGAGGAGTACCTCGACTCGGAGAAGTACCAGCTGCGTCCGCGACGGTTCGACGAGGCCCGCCGCCGTGGCGAATCCCTCGAGCCGTGGATCGCCACGCTCAACCGGATCCGGCGCGCCCACCCGGCCCTGCAGCAGCTGCGCAACATCCACTTCCACCACATCGACAACGACGCCCTGATCGCGTACTCGAAATTCGATCCCAGGACCGGGGATTCGGTCCTCACCGTGATCAACCTCAACCCGTTCGGCGCCGAGCAGGGCACCGTCTGGCTGGACATGCCGGCGCTCGGCCACGAATGGCACGACCAGCTCACGGTGTTCGACGAGGTGTCCGGCGCGCAGTACTCGTGGGGCCAGGCCAACTTCGTCCGGCTCGAACCCTGGCGCGCGGTGGCGCACATCCTGGCGTTGCCGCCGATCGGTGTACCGACGCGAACCACCCTCGCCTACAGGAGCAACTCGTGACAGTGCCCCCGACTCGACGCCACTCCCCCAACCCGCACGACCTCGCCCGGCTGGCGGCCGGCGAGCACCACGATCCGCACTCGATGCTCGGCGCGCATCCGCACCCGGAAGGCACGATCATCCGGGCCATGCGCCCCCACGCGGAGAAGGTGGCGGCGCGCATCGGCGGCATCGATCACCCACTCGAGCCTCTCGGCCACGACGTGTTCAGCGCGCTCGTCCCGGTGCACGACCTGTCGGACTATCGGCTCGTAGTGACCTACCCGTTCGAGCACACCGTCGTCGTCGCCGACCCGTACCGGTTCCTGCCCACGCTCGGGGAGCTGGACCTGCACCTGTTCGCCGAGGGCAGGCACGAGCGGCTGTGGGAGATCCTCGGGGCGCATCCGCGGTCGTACGAGACCCCCGACGGCACGGTCCGCGGCACGTCGTTCGCGGTGTGGGCGCCCGGCGCGCGCGGCGTCACGGTCGTCGGCGACTTCGACGGCTGGAGCGGCCGGCTCGCGCCGATGCGGGTCCTCGGCTCCAGCGGCGTGTGGGAACTGTTCCTGCCCGACGTGGAGCCGGGTGCGCTGTACAAGTTCCGGGTCCACGGCCGCGACGGTTCGGTCCTGGACAAGGCCGACCCGATGGCGTTCGCCACCGAGGTGCCGCCGGCGACGGCCTCGGTGGTGAACCACAGCAGCTACGAGTGGGGCGACGAGGCGTGGCTCGCCGCCCGGGCCGACTCGCGGCCGTGGCAGGAGCCGATGAGCGTCTACGAGGTGCACCTCGCCTCGTGGCGCCCCGGCCTCGGATACCGGGAGCTGGCCGACCAGCTCGCCGAGTACGTCGCGGAGGCCGGCTTCACCCACGTCGAGCTGCTGCCGGTGGCCGAGCACCCCTTCGGCGGATCGTGGGGTTACCAGGTCACCTCGTACTACGCCCCCACCGCCCGCTTCGGCACGCCCGACGAGTTCCGTGCGTTCGTCAACCGGCTGCACGCCGCCGGCATCGGCGTGATCGTGGACTGGGTGCCCGCCCACTTTCCGAAGGACGAGTGGGCCCTGGCCCGGTTCGACGGCAGCGCCCTCTACGAACACCCGGATCCCCGGCGTGGCGAGCAGCTGGACTGGGGCACCTACGTCTTCGACTTCGGCCGCCGGGAGGTGCGCAACTTCCTCGTCGCCAACGCGCTGTACTGGATCGACGAGTTCCACATCGACGGCCTGCGCGTCGACGCCGTCGCCTCGATGTTGTACCTCGACTACTCGCGACCCGAGGGCGGCTGGACACCCAACGTGTACGGCGGGCGGGAGAACCTCGAGGCGGTGGCCTTCCTGCAGGAGATGAACGCCACCGTGCACAAGCTCCACCCCGGCGTCGTCACCATCGCCGAGGAGTCCACGGCGTGGCCCGGCGTCACCCGGCCCACCCACGCCGGCGGACTCGGATTCTCCATGAAATGGAACATGGGATGGATGCACGACACCCTCGGGTACATCGGCCGGGACCCGGTGCACCGCACGTACCACCACCACGAGATCACCTTCTCGCTGGTGTACGCCTGGAGTGAGAACTTCGTCCTGCCCATCAGCCACGACGAGGTCGTGCACGGCAAGGGCACGCTCTGGACCCGGATGCCGGGCGGCGACCGGGAGCAGGCCGCCGGCCTGCGCGGCCTGCTCGCGTACATGTGGGCCCACCCCGGCAAGCAACTGCTGTTCATGGGGCAGGAGTTCGGCCAGACCGCGGAATGGTCCGAGGAGCGGGGCCTGGACTGGTGGCAGCTCGACGATCCGCACACCGGACCGCTGCACCAGGGCGTACACCGGCTCGTCGCCGACCTCAACCGGATCTACCGTGAGCACCCCGCCCTGTGGACGCTGGACACCTCGCCGAGCGGGTACTCGTGGATCGACGCCAACGACTCGGCAAACAACGTGCTGAGCTTTCTCCGTCACGGGAGCGACGGTTCGGTCGTGGCGTGCCTGTTCAACTTCTCCGGATCGACGCATTCGGACTATCGTGTCGGACTACCCGAAACAGGACAGTGGTCGGAGATCCTCAACACGGATTCGACGGCCTACCAGGGCAACGGCGTCGGCAACCTCGGCGCCGTGACGGCCACGGCACGCTCCTGGCACGGGCGCCCGGCGTCGGCGGAGGTGACGCTGCCTGCTTACGGTGCGATCTGGCTGACGTTGCAGCGGTGACCGCCGTCCCCGGACGACAGGAGAAGAACAGGTGACTCGGACGCGGCTGCCGTTCCGCCTCGCGGTACCGGCGCTGGCCGTGATGTTGCTCGCCGGATGTGCCGCTCGCATCGAGGGCACCGCCGTCTCCATCTACGACAACCCGTTCTCGGTGGCGGGCCTGCCGGTGTCCTCGGGCCCGAGCGGCCCGCGGCCCGCCGCCACGGACGCGCAGGTGACGATCGAGAACTCGGACGGCGGGGACGTCGACGTCCTCGCAGGCAACGCCGTCGCCGACATCGAGGCCTACTGGAACGAGGAGTTTCCGCGCATCGCTCGAGGCGCGTTCGAGCCCGTCGGCACGATCGCCTCGTGGGATCCCGACGAACGCGGCCCGAGATTCTGCGGCGAATCCACCTTCGAGTTCATCAACGCCGCGTACTGCAACCGCGACGACGTCATCGGCTGGGACCGCACCTACCTGATGCCGCAGCTCATCGAGACGTTCGGTCCCATGGCGGCGGTGACGGTGCTCGCCCACGAGTACGGGCACGCCGTCCAGTTCAAGGCCGGGACGGTCGCCGAGGACGATCCGGGCATCGTGTTCGAGCAGCAGGCGGACTGCTTCGCGGGCGCCTTCATGCGGCACGTCGCCGCCGGCAACTCGGAGCACTTCCGCTTGAACACCTCGGACGGGCTGAACTCGGTGCTGGCGTCGATGGTGTCCTTCCGTGACAGCGACCCCAACGACCCGGGCGCGATCCACGGATCGGCATTCGAACGCGTCACCGCGTTCCAGCTCGGTTTCACCGACGGTGCGGGATCGTGCACCCGCATCGACGCCACCGAGATCGAGTCCCGGCGCGCCGATCTGCCGCAGTTCTTCGACAGCTCCGACGACGGCGAACTCCCCGTGACCGAGGAGTCGGTGGAGGCGCTGATGGCCTCGTTCCGCCGGGTGTTCGATCTGCCGGAGCAACCGGAGCTCGACCTGTCCGGCGCCGACCTCGGCTGTCCGGACGCGAAGGCCACATCGCCGGTGTCGTACTGTCCCGCCACCAACACCATCGGCGTGGACGTCGACGAGCTGGCGGACCGCGGTACCCCGTTGCAGACGGGAGCCGGGGGGATCACGACCGACGTGCGTGGCGACTACGCCGCCTACGTGCTGCTCGCCTCCCGATACGCCCTCGCCGTGCAGAACGCGGCCGGCCAGTCGCTCGGCGACGCCCAGACCGCGCTGCGGGCTGCCTGCCTCGCCGGCGTGATCAGCGCGGAGCTGAGCCCCGACAGCACCGGCGCCCAGCCGGCCGAGGACATGGTGTGGTTGTCACCGGGCGATCTCGACGAGGCGGTCTCCGGTCTGCTGACCGACGGTCTCGCCGCCAGCGACGTCAACGGCAACACCGTGCCGAGCGGCTTCTCCCGGGTGGACGCGTTCCGCACCGGGGTTCTCGGCGGCGAGGCCGCCTGCTCGGGCCGCTACCACTGACGGACGCGCGGTGGCGGCCAGGACAGCCGGACCGCCACCGCGGGTCGGGAACCGATCAGTACAGAGCCAACGCCAGCTTACGGCGCGCCGCGACGACGAACGGCTCGGCGGGATCGAACAGCTCGAACAGCTCCAGCAGCCGCGTGCGGGCGGCATTCCGCTCGTCGCCGGCGCTGCGGGCGACGAACCCGATCAGCCGGGTGAAGGCGGCCTCGGGCTGCTGGGCGAACAGTTCGGCGTCGGCCGCAGCGAGCTGCGCCCCGAGGTCGGCCGGGGCGGCGTCGGCCGTGGCGATCGCGTCCTCGGGCACCGACTGGGCGCGGGCGAGGAACCGGACCTGCCGCAGCGCGGCCAGAGCATCGGCATTGGCGGGCTCGGAGTTGAGGATCAGCTCGTACGCCGCCTCGGCACCGGCCAGGTCCCCTGCCTCGAGCGCCTGCTCGGCGGCGACGAACCGCGGATCCTCCTGCTCCTCCACGGGCTCGGCGCCGGGCGGGCCGGACAACTTTCCGGCGACCGCGTCCTGGATGGCGGCGAGCCATTGCCGAAGCTGCGGTTCGGGCTGCACGCCCTGGAAGTCGGCGAGGGGCTGCCCGGCGGCGATCGCGACGACGGTCGGCACGGACTGCACACCGAACGCCTGCGCGATCCGCGGGTTGGCGTCCACGTCGACCTTCGCGAGGACCCAGCTGCCGCCGCCCTCGTGAGCCAGCTTCTCGAGGACCGGCGAGAGCTGCTTGCACGGGCCACACCAGGTGGCCCACAGGTCCACGATGACGGGGACCTGCATCGAGCGCTGCAGCACCTCGGCCTCGAAGGTGGCCTCGGTGACGTCGACGACGGGCGTGAAACCGGACTGGGGGCCGGTGCCGGAGCCGGGCTGCGACGGAGGTGGGGGCGCGGTAGACCGCTCCTTGAGGGGCGCGAGATCCACCGCGCCGGACATCGCCGCGGCGGTCGCGGCGGAACGTGCTGCAGGACGGGAACCTGGTCGAGTCACGTCGTCCAGTCTGTCACGTTCCGCGCGACAGGGTACAGCAGGTCAGGCGAGTGCGGGCGCGTCGGCCGGACGCGCTTGCGCGGACAGTTCCGCGAGCCGGCCGGTGCGCACGGCCCACCATTCGAAGACGATCGTGCCGAACGGCGGGACGGACGAGATCAGGGCCAGGCCGGTGGTGACCAGGTTCCACTTCAGCGCCCGCGCGGTGACGAGGGCGACGAGGACGAAGGCGACGAACACGCCGCCGTGCAGCGGGCCGAAGATCTTCACCCCGATCTCGTTGCCGTTCTCGGGCAGGTACTTGAACGCCATGCCGAGGAGCAGGCCGGCCCAGGTGAAGGCCTCGAGGACGGCGACGAAGCGGAACCGCTTTGCCGGGGTGCTGAGATCGAAGAAGTTCGCCATGCACACCATTGTGCCGATCGGCTACGACGAGCTGTCGTTGCTGTGAGGGACGTCACCGCCCCCGCGCGGTGCGCAGGGGCGGTGACGGGAGTAATGGACGCGCTCTACGCCTTGGGGACGCGGACGATGAGGGCGTCGCCCTGGCCGCCGCCGCCGCACAGCGCCGCGGCCCCGACGCCGCCGCCGCGGCGGGCCAGTTCGAGCGCCAGGTGCAGCACGATCCGGGCCCCGGACATCCCCAGCGGGTGGCCCAGCGCGATCGCGCCGCCGTTGACGTTGATCCGGGCCGGGTCGATCC